>JAGXNP010000002.1 GCA_019894885.1 Promethearchaeota archaeon
AGTTCATAGAGAACTTGAAAAAGCGAAAGTATTCAAAGACGATTTCGTTCATGTTAAAGTAATTGTTGAAAACACTAGTAAAAGTAGTTTTGATTTTCTTGAAATTAGAGATTACTACAATCCTCAACTCTTTAGGTTAGTATTAGGAGAAAATTATATTTCAACTAGAATTAGTTCAAAGAAAATAATAAAGTTCAGCTACATTCTCGAACCAAAAGTAAGAGGCGAGTATCCTTTGGGTCCTCTTTCTCTAATAGTCAAAGATAGGTTAGGATTTAACTCTGTAGAAAGAGTTGTTCCGGATAGTGTATCTGATATCTTAGTTTATCCACCGTACGAGGATATTAAAAGAATTGAAATTTTAGGTTCTAAGCGCTCTTTAAACTTAAATTACGGACAACAACGATCTAAGCAAAAAGGACTTGGATCTGAATTCTATGGAATGAGAAAATATGTGTTTGGAGATCAATTTAGATTGATTGACTGGAAAGCAAGTGCTCGGCATCAAAAATTAATTGTTAGAGAATTTGAAAGTGACAGAGATGTTACCGTTATGATCTTGGTAGACTCGTCTAATTCTATGGCAGGTGGTGCTATTGAAAGCACAAAATTCGAGTATGCTATTAGAGCCTGTATGCTTTTAACTAAAGTCGCGTTGACTCGCAAAGATAATGTAGGTGTTTTTGCATTTTCAGATAGGAAAAATTTCAAATTTTTAAAACCTGGGAGTGGAGAAGATCATTTTTACAAGGTATTAGATTTTGTTGCAAAAGTGAAACCACAAGGTAAGTCGAGATTTATTGAAGCGATGGGTTTTTTAAACCAGCGCTTTCAAAAACGTAGTTTGATTTTCATTATATCAGATTTAGAAGCAAATGTTAAAGAAATAGGACATGCAATCAGAAAACTAGTACCTTTCAACCATACTATTATCTTAATCAATCCATTCAGTCCATGGTTTGAAATCCATGAAATTGATTTATCATCAACAGATAAGGCTCTTGCAGAAGCTATCAGCGAAGAAATGATGGAGCACATCTTAGCATTAAAGCAAGAAGTAAGAAATTTAGGAGTAAACATCATAACAGTTGGGCCTGATGATATGATGAACCAAGTTTTAGCGAAATATATGGAAGCAAAGAAAAAGGGGAGTGCGTATTAAAAGATGACGAGATATTACCTTTTTATTCTAAAAGTTATTAACGTACTTGTTTTCCTGTGGATTTTAATTATTTTTCTATCAATTTTTCATTTTGACGAAGTAATCACAACCAGTGAAGGAGAACTTGTTTTATCTTCATTTCTGACTAGTTTAAGAAATATTTCGACATATATTATATTTACAGCAGCATATGGAGTTGCGTTTGTTTGTGTTATGGTCGCCTCTATTCTTTTTATTGCAGTTCAACCGTTCATGCGTACTTTATTAGATCAATTTTTTCGAGGATTGTTAAGTCTCTGGTTTACCTTTCCGAATGGTACCACACCGGAATTTAGTGAAATTCCAGATTTAATAGGTCAGGAATTCGCAGTATTCAGTGAAAATATCTATTTAATAGCATTTCAACTATTATTCATCATCGCTATCTATTACGCTATCAAAGCATTTCTGAGAACAGATCCAAAAAACGATATACGCGTTGTTGGAGCAATCGTTCTCATGTTGGTTATTCCACTTATGGTTTTTGGATTTAAAGATATGCTAGAATTATTTAGTATACCTAGTCCATATTTTGACGATCTACCCTATCCTCTAGATCCATCATTAGAGGTGATTCCTATTGACAATATATTTCAATTTTTTGCCAGTCCTGTCATTCTTCTTGCAATTGCTTCTTATATATATTTAGAATTGGCTTTCCAAATAAATTATACATTCACTGTTACTAAACCATCCTTAGAAAGAAGTTATAGGTTAGAAGCTCAGTTAAGCGTGTTACAAAGTGAATCCTATTATATAACTGCAAATGTTGACAAAATTAAAGAAGAAGCAAAAAAAAGGAGACAGGAATTAAAAATTGATGAAAAAGCAACTATAGGAAAATTTTTCGCTAAGACAGGAGATAAGTTTTCTTATGTTAAGGAAATGATTGAAAAAAGGAAATTAGAGGACGAAGAAAAAAAATTAATTACCGCTGCTTCTAAGACGAGAAGACTTGGAAGATACTTACACCGACTTTTTCAAGAAGATAAAGAAGCACGCGATAGTCTAACAGCCAGATCATCAGCACCTAAACCTAAAAGCCTAATAATTTCAACAGGTATCAATTTTATTTTCCGGGTTGGCTTACTGATAATCATTAGCTTTATTATTATCCATCCAAAATGGTTCATGGAAAAAGTTTTTAATTTACCACCTGCTATCATTGAGAGTGTTGCAATGTTTTCTCCAGAAGTCATAGTAATACTATTAATCCCATTGATACTAATATTCCCTGTGATTTCAAAGATTATCTCTTCAATAAAACATAGGAGTTTAATTATTCGGCTCCAACAAGAAGGTAGGATAAAAGAAATTCTAGCTTCAGTAGGGGATTATGTGAAGAAAGAAGAAATAAAAGAAGAAATAGATCTTGAAATTCAGGAAACTACAACGTGAAGCCTACCATATTATATTTCTAAATTAATTGTAAACTTTGCTATTTCTTTTTTTTTTTCTTTTGAGACCATTAAGGTATCAAAACAATAAGTGTTTATATCCATTTCCTTAATAATCGGCTTTAATGCACAATCTTTATTATCAATGATGAAATGGCTTATTATATCTCTATAATAATGCGCCACTCCAACACAAGAAACTTCGAGTCCCAGATGTTTCATCATTTTATCTGCTGGACCTTTTACTGTTGCCCCTTCTATAATTGGGCTTATAGCAATTACTTTTTGTTTGATGTTTTTTAAGGTTTTCCTAATTCCTGGAATCGTAAGTATAGTACCAATGGAGACTACAGGGTTCGAAGGACAAATTAGAACTCTCTCAGCATGCTTTATGTAATCGAGTACCCCCTTAACTGGTTTTGCTTTATCAATGCCTTGGAACTTAATGTCTAATATTCTTGGTCTACAATTATATCTAATGAAAAATTCTTCAAAATGCATTTCTTCTGAATCGGTTGTAATTATTGTTTGAACACTCTCATTAGTCATTGGTATAAGATGAGAAGTTATCCCCATTTTTTCAGCTATTTTCATAGTGATTTCTGCTTTACTAAATCCCTTCTTAAAAAGATCAGTTCTATATATGTGTGTCGCTAAGTCTTTGTCTCCTAAATTGAACCACTTAAAATCATAAAATTGTTTTAAAGATTTTAAACAATTAAAAGATTCGTCTTGAAAACCCCATCCTCTTTCTTTATCTACGATTCCCGCTAAAGTGTAAGTTATTATATCAATATCAGGGCAGATTTGTAAACCGTATAATTCTATATCGTCACCTGTATTTATAATGATCTTTAATAAAGCGGGATCAATTACATTAGCCAAACCTTCTATAAATTTAGCCGCTCCTACTCCACCTGCAAGTACTAAATAATAATTATCATCCATATTTTAACGCTCATTCTTCTTTACTTATCCTAAAGATAATATCTTTCAATTCCTTACGATAAGGTTTTTGAGTTGTTTTAGTCGAATAACCTACTGTAAAAAATGCCATAGGTACGAAAGAACTTGGCAGTTTCAGTACTTCCTTGAGAATTTTTTTTGCAAAAAAAGGTGCGCAATACCAGCACGCAGATAATCCTTTATTTTCAAATGCAAGAAGTAAATAGGTTGCTGAGGCGCTTACACTCTGCACTCCCATAATATATTCATTAAATTCTCGTGTTTTATCTGAATAGGTCTCTAAATCGTGTGTATCCATGCATAGGAGTATTAAATAAGGTGAATTGAGAAATTGATTTCTTGTTTTATTTATTTTCTTAAAAACATAATTATCTGATTTGCCTTCAGATATCAAATCTTCTTTCAATTTAGAATTCATCTTCTTAATCAAAGTTTCACGAATCTTTCCCTTTTCAATTATAATATATCGCCAGAATTGACCATTGTGAGCACTTGGAGCCCATCGAGCTATATCTATACAGTCTTCTATCAGTTTAATACTTATTTCTTTATCACCAAACTCTGATTTATAACTTCTCCGAGATTTAAGAATGGTTTCAAAATTCCCAGTTATATGTTTCTCTCTAAATAAATCTATCTCGCTTTTTCTTAAAATTTGGTTTATAGAAGATTTTTCCATTATTGAATATTTATATCCCCTGATTATAACAACTGGTAGACCTTCATCCGCTTCTCCCATGACTAATTGAGCAGCAGAAGCTAAACTGTCAATATGTCCGATGATTGTACTCTGTAATTCTTTCCCATATAAATCCTTACTACCTCGCTTGTCCAATATTGGAGATATTCCCGAAACACCTAGGGCTACTCCTACTGCCCCCAATCTAAACGATCTTCCAAACGAGTCTGAAATTAATACAGCAATTTTTTTTTTTGTCAAATTTTGAAGTGAAATCCGGATTTTTTCGGCTTCTTTGTCTGAATCTAAAGGGAGCAAAGAAATTATATCCCCTTTTCCGACATTAGATTTATCAATACCTGCATTTGCACATATAAAACCGTGGTTCGTTTCAACAATCATTACATGCTCTGCTTTTAAAACTTGTCTCGATTCATCTAATATTGCTTGAATTAGCTTAGGACTTTTATCAGGCAAATTATTTTTTCTTATCAATGGAGCCATTATATCGTAGAGATCGAAAGCCTCCTGACTTGGAACGATATCTTCTATATTTCTTAGTCTTCCAAGACTTTTTGATATTATAGTTTGGGCGATAATCACAATGTCTCCATCTTCTAATGAGATACTGTTTTTTGTTAAAGCATTAAAAATTGTTGATGGAATATTGTCGCCGGTTTTTATTAGGGGGATATCTTCTACCCCGATAATTTCTATTTTTCCGCTCATAATCTTAAATCTCCTTTTTAAAAAATTAAATCTTATAATTCTTTAAATCTGAATCCTTGCTTTCTGCGTATTTTTCAAATTTATCTGGAATCGCACAACACGCTGAGAAGAAATTGAAGAAAACTTCAGGATCATAATTTTTTACCCATTTTAATGTATTTTTTGAAGGTATTTCAATCCTATTTATTCCAGCTTTAATAGCATATTTTTCTATCTCTAATTTCACTTCACCTCTTGGCCTCATACACCCTAAGGAAATTTCTGTGTCTGGGTAGACAAATCTAGTAATCGCACTAATTTTTGCGATATCACTTGGTTGAGGTCTTAGAAAATTATTTTCAGAATTATTTGGAGGGATTAAAGCAATCAATACTATTAACGAGGGATTCAATCCCGATTCTTTCAAAAACTTAATTGTTTCCAATTCTTTGTGAATCTTACCATAGAATAACCCTATACAAATGTGAGGAACGATATTTATTCCATATTTTTGCATGAAACTGATTGCTTTTTTATAATCGTCAATATCTTTGTTTAAATGGTAAATATTGTTTATTATGTCTTTATCCATAGTAACATCAAAAGAAACGATATCAACTCCTACAAGTGCTAATTTTTTTGCAGTTTCTTCACTAAGCAACCCAGTATGAGCGTTGATTATTAAATTAGTTTTCTTCTTGATTTCTTTAATGGTATCTAAAAAGTTTAATAAAGGAACTGAACCATCGGGAAGACATCCTCCCGAAATTAAAACACCGATTCCATCGTTTTTGTATAATTTTAACAAATAGGATTTTAATTCGGAGTTATTCAGGATTGGTTTCATATCTTTTAGATATTTTTTATTACAATGTTCGCAGTGTAATGAACATTCACTTCCAGTAATGCTGATGGCTGGAAACCGTTTGTTGGGGATATAAATTTTTAATAGATTTCCAAATTTTCTCTTCTTTACTTTATAAGCAAGATTTAAAATCGTTTCTAATTCTCTATTATCAAGTTTTAACAATTTTTCATAATCTGACCATGTTTGATTACCTAATTCAAATCTTTTAAATAGATCCTTAATATCATTCATATTTTTCCAACCAATTCTTATTAGAATATTTTTTGGACACAAGTTTATCTGCTAAATCCAATTCATAATCTGTGAAATTTCCATCTATTAATTTAATTCCTAATGTCGCTTCGAAACCAGCTTTAAGATAACACAAGAAGTTCGTTTCATCATATTGGTCTAATCGTTCTTTGATGCCGATGCACTTCGCAAATACAGATTTCACCATTTTAGTTTTCCCTACATTATAAGGTGCTTTTAAAACGGAATACATAAGGTTAGGTTCAAGTTCCAATAAAATTGTTCCATGTTGAAGGAGATACCCCTTCTTTCTTATCTGTGCATTTCCTGAAAATTTCTTTCCATCTATAAAAATAGCAGGGCAATGAATAACTCCCTTTTGAGGTTGCAAGCCATATTGTGATAAAGCATTAACTATACCCGCCTCGATAATTTCAAATTGCTCAATCACTTTCTTAGCGTTAAGGTTTTCTAGAAATTTCAGTGGACATACAATAGAATATGTAATTTCACGAGTACTATCATGAAATACAGCACCACCTCCTGTTATCCTCCTTACAACATTAAAACCTTTTTCTTTAACAGTATTCAAATCTACTTCGTTAGAAATACTTTGATTTCTACCAATGGATACAGTTGATGGTTCCCATTTAAAAAATCTTAGAGTATTAGGAATTTTTTTTTCTATAGCTGCATTTAGCATCGCTTCATCTAAAGCCATATTCCAATATCCATTTCTAGTTTCTAAGGGAAGAAATCTCCATTCTTTCAAGCCTTTTACCACTATTTTTTATGAATAGTATTAATTAAACTTTTAAAAATATCATCTATCTCATGTTTTAATAATGTTCTTGGATAATTATAAATGGGACCCGAAGGTCTTGATGTATAGTAAGGACGGTTGCAACCCGGACAGCCCGAAGTTAAAAACGCATCCGTATTGCAAATAATATACCATAACTCCTTCTTAAATAAATTAAACTTAATAATTTCACCAAAATTATTAAAAGTAAAGTCCTTAAGAGTTCTATTATTGCTCACTAAAAGATATCTTCCTAATTGTATTTTTCTAAAATTGAATAAATCTGGTTGGTTTAAATTTTCAAGTAATGTCCCTTTTATTGGCATAAATGCAAAAAGACTTACTCTTATTCTTAAATCGTGAAGTTTCTTAATCATTTTCAGGATTTCAAGTGCAGTTTCTCCCAATCCCACTATTAAATGTGTTGTAACATTTCCCTCTCCAAAAATTGTAAGCGCTTCTTTGAGATTTTGAATGTGGTTATCCCAATTATAAGGTCCTTTTACTATTTTTCCTTTTATGCGTTCAAAAATTTCAGGCGTAGCACCATCAAGAGCTATACCCACCCTATCCACACCGAGAAGTTTTATTCTTTCTAAATTTTCTTTCCCCATCGGCGGTATTGCAGTAGATATTGGAATATTGCATTTTTTTTTAATCTGGGTAACAATTTCTACAAGATCTTGAAAATTTTGCAAATAGTTTAAAGTTTGGATACAAATTCTTTTAAATCTTTTTGTGTGTGGCAGGTAATTTATTTTCGTCAAAAAATCTTTAAAATTAAAAACTGGCCAACTAACACGCGATAATAATTCAATGGAACTTTCTGATTCTCTAGCTTGTGGGCAAAAACCACAATTTGCACTGCAATGACCTGCTTTGTAGGTCATTAAATAGCATGTTGTAGGTACATCTTTAAATTTTTTAGTTTCATATAATCCAAGTATTGAAGCACTACCTATTGAAACCCTAATCTTTTCAACTGTCACTGGTCATACAAATTTTCAGTTACTAAAATCTTTTTTGTTAAAGAATATACCTCATTTCAAAAAAAATTTATTGTATAAATTATTTCAGTTTATATTTTTAACAAGTACATTATAAAAGATTATATGATATAAAATGACTGTAAACGAATTCAGCTTCCAAAAAATCGAGAAAAAATGGCAAAAAAAATGGCAAGAAGAGAAAATCTTCGAAGTAAAAGAAGATATGAGTAAAAACGCAAAAAAAAAATACTACATTTTGGAGATGTATCCTTACCCCAGCTCCGAATTACATATAGGGCATTTGCGTAATTATTCAATAGGGGACTCATTTGCTAGATATAAGAGAATGAAGGGCTTTAATGTTTTGTATCCAATGGGATACGATAGTTATGGATTGCCCGCTGAAAACGCAGCTATTGATCATGGGGTAGATCCTGAAGAATGGACCGATTCTAATATTGAATCAATTCAAAACCAACAAAAACGTATAGGACTTTCGTATGATTGGACTCGAATGGTATATAGTCACAATCCTAATTACTACAAATGGGATCAATGGTTCTTTTTAAAGATGTACGAGAAAGGTTTAGCATATCGACAAGAGAGTTATGTTAACTGGTGTCCAGATTGTGTTACTGTATTAGCTAACGAGCAAGTACAAGGTGGTAAGTGCTGGCGATGTAGTTCTGATGTGGAACAAAAATTTTTAACCCAATGGTTTTTAAAGATCCGCGATTATGCTGAGGAACTTCTTAATGGTTTAAACACGGTAGACTGGCCAGAAAAAGTAAAAATGATGCAAAGAAATTGGATTTCGAGATCTGAAGGGACTACTATTCGATTTCCAATTGTTGGGGAAGATCGCACAATCGATATTTTCACTACTAGAGCTGACACATTATATGGCGTTACTTTTATGGTTTTCGCACCAGAACATCCTTGGATAAAAGAATGGGTAAAAGATTCGGAATATAAGGATGTTTTTGATAATTTTTATGTTGAAATAATGAAACAAGACAAATTTGAAAGAACTAATCTTGATATCGAGAAAAAAGGAATTTTCATCGGTAAACATGCTATTAATCCTATAACTAAGGAACAAATCCCAATTTATGTTGGAAATTTTGTCATTTATGAATATGGTGCTGGAGCAGTAATGGCAGTTCCTGGACATGATCAGCGAGATTTTGAATTTGCTAAAGAATTCAACATTCCAATAAAAATAGTAATCCAACCATTTGACTATGAATTAAATGTGAATAAGATGACAAGAGCTTACGAAGGGGATGGAATTTTAGTTAATTCTGATGAATTTAATGGTATGGATAATCGATCTACTATAAAATCAATTTCTAAAAAATTAGAGTCCATGAATATGGGAGAAGAAACTATTAATTACAAGTTAAGAGATTGGTTGATTTCTCGGCAACGGTATTGGGGTTGTCCCATACCAGTGATTTATTGCAAAAATTGTGGAACTCTTCCTGTACCATTTGAAGATCTACCAGTAGTATTACCAAAAGATGTGAAGTTCACGGGAAAAGGAAATCCTCTTAAAACTAGTAAGAATTTTATTAATGTGCCATGCCCAAAATGCGGGAAACAAGCAGAAAGAGAAACTGATACGATGGATACTTTTGTTGACAGTTCATGGTATTTCTTTAGATATTGTGATCCCAATGAAAAAAAGTTGCCCTATAAAAAAGAAATAGCGGATTATTGGATGAATGTCGATCAATACATTGGTGGAATAGAACATGCAATAATGCACCTACTCTACGCTCGTTTTTTCACTAAAGTAGCTCGTGATATTGGTCTTCAATCATCTAGTGAGCCGTTTCAACGATTACTTACTCAAGGAATGATAAATAAAGCTCATCCTTTCTGTTCTGAATGTGAAACCTTCGCAATGAAGGCAGAAATGCACGATAAAAATTGTAGACGGTGTGGTACTGAATTCATTTTAAAAAGTGTAAAAATGAGTAAGAGCCTTGGTAACACTGTTGATCCCATAGGCATAATGAATAAATATGGAGCGGATGCTGCGAGGTTTTTTATTTTATTTGGAGCGAGCCCTAAATCGGGATTAGAATGGTCTGATGAAGGTGTAGATTTTGCTTTCAAATATGTAAAACACACATTTACATTATTAATAGAACCTCCAAAAACTGTCAGAAATGATAAAATAATTCGAGATACACTTATAGAGTATAATCTGAATAAAACAATAAAAATTGTAAGCGAGGCGTTAAATAAATTATCAATTAGAGATGCTATTAACGAAATCATCCAATTTACTTCTGAACTATACAGATATAAGTCTGAGGGTGTTTATAAGGAAGTTTTTGAAAAATGTACAGAGATATTAACTCTATTACTTCATCCGTTTGTACCTCATATGACTGAGGAAGTATGGGAGCAAATGGGAAATAAGGGCTTTTTAAGTTTAGCCTTATGGCCTAACTACGAAAAAAATATCCTTTCTGTTGAAAATGATTACAAATGGAATTTAATGAATAATACTGTTGACTCAATTAATCATATTATTCAAATTATTAAGAAAGAAAAACTGAATGAGATGATTATTATTATTGCAGCTGAATGGAAATTCGATTTAATGCTGAAACTTCTCTCATTAGCAGAGAAATCAAAGGATCAAAGAGAAATAATTGGAAAATTAATGGAAAATAAAGAATTTAAAACAAAGGGAAAATTTGTATCCCAAACAGTCAATAAAGTATTGAAGAATCTTGGGAAATATGTTAAATCACCAATCAATGCCATAGATGAATTTAATTTCTTTTTTGAGATTAAGAAAATTTATGAAAAAAAATATAAATGTAGCGTAAGTATTATCCCAGAAAATGAATCGCAAGAAAATAAAGCGGCTCAAGGGTTACCTGGGAAACCTGCGATAATAATAAAATAAGAAAATTACCTCCGTTTTTTTCCCTATTATATTCTCGGAATTTTTATTAGCTTTTTTAAAGTAAACTACGTAATTAACTCAATTAATTTAAATATATCTTACTAAATCTATAATTATAGATTTAATTATATTTCAATCATCAAATTTTTCATAGATTAGTAATTAATATGACATTTTATGAGTTTTCTGTTATTACCAATACAGGCTTTCCATATTATAATCTAATTCTAAATACTCCTCCTAGTGGTGTGAATTTAACTCTAAGATTTTTTGATTTCACGCGACGGAATTTAGAACCATTGACGAAATTAGATCCAGTTAGCTCATTTGAACTCAACGCAGGATTAGTTTCTGCACTATTTGAGTTTGCTAGGAATATTGATAAAAAGATTGAAATTCTAGAATTTAAATCAAGTAAAAAAATACCTGATAGTTCAGATGACAATAAATATAAAGGGGATGTATTAATCACGACTCAAACTGAGCCCTATCTCCTTCAAAAGTCTGTTAAGGCAAAAATCAAAATTATTTATAATTTAGTTATTGCAGATAAAATTCCTCTTGATGCAGCTCTAGAGTTGCTACAAAATGAAGAGGATAAAATTATCGAAATTCTAACTGATAAAGAAGCTAGAAACCGCGTAGAAACGCAAAAAAAAAAGATTAATAGTATAGCAAACGATTTTTTAAAAGAAATGAGTAGTTATGGGCTTAAAGGTATCTGCATAACATCGTTTGATCTTTCACCACTCATGAGTTTCGGGGTTTTATATTCATTGGCAGATATAGACGCTATTCTGAGAAACATTAGAGTATTTCCGAATATTTCAACGCTTGAATGGATTTATCGACAATCATATTTTTCAAATGAACAATTATGGGTTTATATAATAAAATCAGGAGTTGGTCCAACTATTAATGGCCTGTTTGAGCCCTATTTTTATTTACTTTTTGCAGATCCACAATCATATTTAGGTGAGTTTCCAGGAAAACTTGCATCTAAGTTTGATCAAATTTTAGGATAAACTAAATAAAAGCGTGTTAGATATTAAAAAGGAGAATTATTTGCAGCTTCAATTATTTCACTAAATGACTCAGCTTGAAGGGAAGCACCCCCAACTAAACCTCCATCAATGTTTTCCTTTTTGAAAATATGTTTTGCATTGTTGGGTTTTATAGAGCCTCCATATTGGATTCTAACAGCTTTTGCCGTTTTACTATCATAAACATTTGTAATCAAATCACGTATAAATATATGAATCTCTTCAGCCTGTTCAGGAGTAGCAGTTCTTCCCGTCCCTATCGCCCAAATTGGCTCATAGGCTATAACAGTTTTTCGCATTTCTTCATCACTCAAGTCTTTAAAAGAAAGTCTAAATTGTTTCTCTATAAATTGTTTTGTTTTATTTGTTTCCCTTTCCTTCAAGTGCTCTCCAATACATACAATAGGTTTTAGGTTAAAATTTAAAGCCTTTTTCAGTTTTTTATTTATAATTTCATCGGTTTCCTTTAGAATATCTCTTCTTTCACTATGACCCAAAATTACATAGCTACATCCTAACTCTTTTAAAAAAACAGGAGATATTTCGCCAGTAAAGGCACCTTTTTCCTCGAAATACATATTTTGTGCTCCTATCATTATGTTTGTATTTTTAGTTAATTCAATCATAGGAAATAAAACAGTATATGGTGGAGTAATTACAATATCGACATTGTTTATATTTTTCACTAGTGGAATCAACTTTTTCAGCATTTCTGCAGCCTCGAAAGGTATGCCTTTATTCATCTTCCAATTCCCACCGATTATTGGTCTTCTCATCAAAAATTCACATATTAATATTTTTATATACTATAGATTAAGCTCATCTACTATTTCAATTTAAGCTTTATTAACTTAAGGGGATGTTAATTCCCTGATAACTTTTTTAAAAAAGAGTAATGAAGAAGATTATTCTTCTTTTTTAATTTTTTCTTCTAACTTTGTAGCTCCTAATAGTTTTTTTACTTCTTCTACATCTGGAGGAATTACTTTTGGCAATCCGAGTTGATCTCTTCTTCTTTCTATAGCAGGTTGCATTGGAATGGCTTTGCCGTTTTCTAAAATAGTGGAAGCTTGTGTTGTATAGTAGTCTGGTGCTTCACCTTTTTCAACGCTAATATTTTTCAAAATGGTAAAAATTTCTGTGAGCTCCACTTTTTGAGGACATACCTCATCGCAGGTATCACATACTGTGCATCCCCATATATTAAAAGCATTTTCTTTACCAAAAATTTTCTCTTTTAACCCAAGAAGCGCATCTAAAATAAGCCTTCTAGGATTATATCGACCATTTGTTATTTGCGCTACAGGACACGCTCCACTGCAAGTAGCACATTGATAACAATAAGCCAGCGTATTACCAATGTCGGATTGGATAATTTGATTTCGAAATTCAAAATCTATTGTTGCCATAATTGTTGATTTAGTTTTATTATTACTTACTATCATAAATCTATCTTTAAATTTTAATTATATCTTTTTTATAAGATTCATAAAATATATAGTGGTTAGAAGCTGTCAAAAAAAACAGATTTTAAACCATTTTTTGAACAAAAAAATAAAAAAAATTAATTCATTTTTCCAACAATTTCTCTAATAGTACTTTCGTTTGCTGCTCCAATCATTAGCCCGTTCCTAACAAGTGGTTGACCTTGAATTTCAATAATCCCATCAAACAAATCTCCATTTTTAAAGAAAATAAGTGTTGGAATAGCGGTTATACCAAATCTATTACCAAGGGACCTATTTTCGTCAAGGTCAATTTTAATTAGCTTAATTAGGCCTTCATCTTTAAGTTTCTCTAGTATAGGAGAGACGAATTTACAAGGTCCGCACCACTGAGTGAAGACATCTATAATCACATACCCTTCCTTCATACTGTCAGCAATTTCAATGCCATAATCTTTCAGTTCTTCGATTCTTGTCATGATAAATCAGATTGATAATTTCAGTATTTTTAAAAGTAGATTACAAGTGTGTATGTTTAATATTAGTCAAAATAAATATTTAATTACTTTTATTAGTATCAATTATAAAACATTAATACACATGTGAGAAAAGTAGTGTATTTTTTTTCACAGCTAAAAGAATTTGAAAAATATCAATTCTACTTATTTAATAATAATTATCGCGGGAATTTTAGTAATTATGAAGTGAATGAATGCTTTTTTTTAATTGCTTTCAATTCAGTAATTAACCAACATAATTCTTCGTATGTAGAAGAAGAATTTAAGATTTCTTGAGTTTTTTTCTCTATATCCTTCTTTGAAGTGATTTTTGGATACTTTAATAAATTAAGCTGCAATTGGGCTAATATACTACATAATTCTTTATACGGTTTTTTTTCTTGAGAAAGCTTATGTGCTGCAATTGTGATTTCTCCCTCTAAATCGGGATCTATTCCTGCTTCAATAAGCTCTACAGTCTCTTCATATTGTATCTCTAATTCTGGTCTTCTTTCTAAATTCTGCCTAGGTTTTATTCCTTTTTTTATAGAATTTTTTATAGCTAAGAATGAACCATATTCTTTATTTTGTTTTACTATTTGAATACTAATGGGTATCTCCTTTTTGTTGTTCAATAATTTTGCTTTATTAATCGACAACTCTTTTCTTTTCTTAGATATACTTGAACCTAACCACAAAAACAATGATTTTGCGTCATCTATTAAATACACTTCATCTTCTTTAAAATCTGCTTTACTAATTTTCTTAAGACCTCCTCTTACACCGACATTATATACTATCATAAAAATCTCTTTCTAGATTATTAAAACAACTCGGAATAAAATTCTTTTTAAGTGGTCTTTCCAAATAAAAAAAAACCCTTATATTTTTAAGGATTTTTCAGTTAAAATTTCTACTCTTATGTTAGAGTCTTTTTTTACCATAATTTCTTTGAAGATATTTAAATCTTTTTCCCAATTATGCATTGGTACTACTATTTCAGGTTGAATATCCACAGCAGCATTAGATGCTTCTTCAAAATCCATAGTATATGTCCCTCCGCAAGGTAATAAAGCTACAGTAATATTTCGGGTCTTTAACTCTTTCATTTCAGGGATTCGTTCAGTATCACCGGCATGATAAACACTTTTACCAGCTGATTCTATTATTGTTCCCGTCCAATTATTGCTTTTTGGATGCGTTATTTTCTCGATTGTATACGCAGGAAACAATTCGATTGAAAAATCTTTATACGCAAACTCTTCACCGATTTCCAAGCCTTGACCACCAAATTTCTTTAAACTGTTTGCAATGCTAATAGGACCTAACAAAACTGTATCGTCTTGCCAAATTTTTTTTATATCTGATTTCGAAAAATGATCACCATGTGTGTGTGAAGACACTATGATATCCGCTTTTTCTTCTCCATCTTTAATATTATAAGGATCTAGATATATAACCCTTCCACTAAACATCTTGATTTTAAAGCATGCGTGACCCAACCAAATAATTTCCATTTGAGTGTCTATATTTGTCACCTCAATATTTTATCATAAAATTTTATTTATTATGTCTATAAATGATTTATTAAATTATAATTCTTGCTTGAAAAACATACTTATCATATATGATTCCAATTGAAAATATTAATATTGATGCTTATTTTTCATTTATTATTCAACTACATTTACCTAGAGTGCGTGAAGAATGAATTTAACAAGAGATGATTTGATACAATCAGATGCTACAATGAATCAAATGCGTAATATGATTTATCATTTAGAGAGATTTATGAAACTCAATGGAGTGTCCGAAATAAGAGATAAATTAAGGAGAATGGGGCGAAATATTGCCCGAACTTATATAAAATATTGGAAACCAATTGATATTGTTAATAAAGCTAATTTAAATGATGTGATAACCACAATCTATAAAAAGATCTTAAATAGCTCGGTTTCAGTGGATTTTGATGAAACAAATAAGATCGTCATGGTTAAAGATAATGACTGCTCTTTATGTAAATATCATTTTAACGATATCGATGTTGCGGGATGTGAAATTATTGCAGCAATGCTATCAGAAATTATAAATTGTATTAATAAAGAAAAATCTTCATTAATACTAGAACCACTTGATATTCTTGAATCTCAAACATTTGGACACAAATCATGTATTCAAAGCTTTAAATACAAAGAGGGAGGTGTTTAATAATGGGAGCAGTTCAATGGTTATTAAAAAAGATCACTAAAGTATTCGGTAGAAACACTACTTCTTTATATTATGTTCTTCTTTATCGTGAAATATTAAAAGAGATAAATGATATTACGAAAGATGAAGAGGATAGTATTATTATACTTAGAGAGATCGGGAAGAAAGCTGCTACAGAATCATGTGAACGTCACACCACTGTTTTTAAATGGATGCCTGGGAGCCCAAGAAAAGTAATTGAATATTTTGAACTTTTATGGGTTGTTGTTTTTGGAAAGGAATTAGAAGAGGGGGATTTAACTTACGAGGAACTTCCTAAAGAAAGCTCGAAATATAACGATTATATTGTTAAGATAAAAAGTTGTCCACTTTGTGCAGGGTATGGGGCAGATGATGAGGATACTTTCAAATTTCAAAAAGTAACCAATAAAAATAGTGAAGGTCTTGCGTGCGGTTTAACGGGAATGTTAGAAAGTGTTGCTAATTTTATACTTAAAATAAAAAGGAGCGATTATAGAATTAATATTGTAGAGCAGAAGTGCTTAGCGAAAGGTGATGAGCATCTTCAGTTTATGTGTAAAATCTATGATTCTCTAGACTGGAAAGAGCTAAGTTCCGTTCGAATTCAAGATAAAATTAAATCTGGAGTTAAATTTGAAGAGTCTATAGAAGAGGATGTTGTTCAAGAAACAAAGTTAGACATTATTGATAAACTTCAAGAAGTCTTATCTCTTGATAAAATTGAGGAATTACTTGATGAACCCTTAGAGGGTATTAAGAGTAAAGTTGCTGAGATCATTGAAGATAAATTAAACATGGAACCCGAACACTTTTTCGATTATTTTAGAAATTATGAGGACGATCTATTAAGAATCATTGGCTATCTCGCAGTTCACCTGCTTAATGAATATGGAGGATTAATCGAAAAAACTTTGAAAAATAGCACATTTGCTAAAATAGCAGGGTACCTTTTTAAACAATTAAGAGAATTTGTTTTATTGTTCATCCCTATTGATGTAATCAACGATTATCATCAATTACTAATAAGTTTTCTTGATGGTTTAGCTCCAGCAGAGATGGTCGAGAATGTAAGACAATTCTCGGGTAAGGATGATATTAATTTTCTCTTTGAAGGAGCCCAAATGGCACTTGAAAATTTAGGAATTGACTTTTCAGAGCTAAAAGATAATGTTTGGGAAGAAATAAGAAAGGAAAGAGAAAACGGTTTACTTTCTTCGGATCAGTCAATGATGGAAAAAACTGAAGAAAACATCCCAAAAATTATAAAGATTATGCAAGAAATTTTAATGTTGTTAAGCGATATTTTAACGCTTCCAATAAGAGTATTAATTTCTGAAAGCCATTATGGCCTTAAAACAGCTATTAACTCTGTAGTATCTGAAGAAGAAGGGTTGTTCGGGAGTATAAAAGATAGAATTGATACAATTTTTGACTATGTTCAAGAATTAAAGCAATAATAAAAAAAAGAGAAATTTTAAAATTTTTTTTATGTTTTTAATCCTAAATACATCCAGATTGCAAAAGTCATCATTACTACTCTTACAAAACCAATAGCAACAGGTAAAGTGAGTATTGAATCTAAAGCTCCACAGACAACAAAAATTATAAATCCTAACGCTAAATAAATAAATTTCTTTCTCAATTCTCCAGTTGCCTGCTTGGCTTTTATTAAAAACCCAAAACCTAGAAAAATTAGAGCTGAAAGGAGAAATAAAGCAACTAGTAGAAAGGTTGGATGTGTTCTAACAAAACTAGCGTCAATTAAGCCCTCACCGGGATTAATAAGTGTCCATGTGAAGGAATCGTTTGTATAGAACCATAGAAAGTATTCAAATATAATACCTAATATAATAAATGTTCCAACTAAGATCCATTTTTTTTTAGGTATTAAAAGTTCACCACCAAGATACATTGAAACAATTAATACCGGAGCTACCCACATATAACTTAACAACGAATAAAAGTAGATTGGTGTTATGTTGGTTCCTGTAAATGTTACTAAAATTAAATCTATAAATGGACCAAGCCATAGAAAGCCAGTAAAAAGCATAGTCAATGCAGCGAATGTTAAGAGTTTTGCTTTTAATTTTATTGATTTATATAGAGATAACAATGCAAAAATTGTAGCTGATAAAATAATACCTGTAGCAGTTAAGCCATCTAATAATCCTAATGCGTCAACCATATCAATATCCCATTTTTTTTTTTTAGTGTAGTTTTATTTAAAATTTATATATTATATTGTCGATTTTGTATATATAATTACTTCATGATTAAAATTTAACTTCTTATCTTAATAGAGTATTAATAACCTAATTTTGTTTAAAAAACCCTTTATTAAAAAAAAAAGATATTTTATAAAGCAAATTGACATAAGATTATATTAGAATTTATTACTAAAAATTCGATGGCTATTATTATAATTTTAAAGGTTATATTATGAAAAATCTTGTAAAGAAAGCTGTAATAAAATTATCTATTTTTGTACCACTCGCAATTATCGTTATGACTATCTTTTCACTGCCATTAATGGGGATACCCCCGTTAGGTAACCTCTTATTTCCCGGTAACGGGGTATGGAAAGTTCCGGGAGAGCTTCCGGTGGCAGAAAGGTTAAATGTACATGGACTAAGAGGGGAAGTTACTGTTATTCGTGATGATTGGGGTATACCTCATATTTTTGCCGAATACGAAGAAGATCTCTTTTTTGCACAAGGTTATTGCCACGCTCAAGACAGATTATTCCAAATGGATATGTGGCGTCGTCAAGTGCGAGGAAGAATGTCAGAAATTTTAGGAGAGAGCATGCTAACCAGTGATAAAATCATGCTTGCGAGGGGTATGGAGGATTCAGCTATAAAAACTGATGAATTATTAAGGGAGATGTATAATAATGGAACACTTGAGTATTTCAGTTCATTTGAAAGGTATGTTGATGGAATAAATCTCTACATTGAATCCCATAACGATTTCAAACCATTAGAATACCATTTAATGGATTTCAAACCTACCAAATGGACGACTGTTGACACGTTATGTTTAGTACAGGAAATGGCAAGACAGATGTCTTGGAATAATCATGATTTAGAAAGATATGTTACTTTACAATCCTTGAATCATACATATTATAAGGAACTTTTTGGAGAGCCTTTACCTTATCAAATCCCAATAGTTCCCGATTACGGAGATTATCCAGAAAGCCCTATGAAAGCTGGAATTGATTTGAAACCTAATACTGCTTTGAAATCAGAAATTTTAATCTTTCTAGAAAATATTCAAGAAATTGATTCAGAGAAAACCTTAATGGAGAACCAAAAAGAGCAAATAATTGGGTCAAATAATTGGGTTGTTAACGGCACTTTGAGCAATACAGGAGCCCCAATCCTCTGTAACGACATGCATCTTGCTTGGTTGATGCCAGGAGTATGGTATGAGCAACACTTAAATGCTGAAGATACTGGATTTCATGTATATGGTTTCATAATACCTGGGATGCCTGGCGTTGCTGTAGGTCATAATGAAAGGGTAGGTTGGGGATTTACAAACACAGGATATGATGTTATAGATTGGTACTATTATAATAAGGATGGACCAAATAACTACATTTACGACGGGGTATCGACAGCTTATACACAAAAAACATATAACATAAAAGTTAAAGATCAAGAAACAATTAAGTTCGTAGTTAACTATACTGTTCATGGACCTGTATTCAGTGATTTAATTAATTATGATTTGACATCATCTTTAGGAGACATTGTTTTGGCGCCAAAATGGACTGCTAACGGTTATTTTTTTAATATCCTTGCTGGTAATGGGTTTGATCGAGCAAACAATAGAGCAGAATTTGACGAAGGTTCAAAATACTGGACTCTTCTTGCTCAAAATATTGTATACGCAGATGTAGATGGAAATATTGCAATTAGACCAACAGGTAAGGTACCGATTAGAGATGATTCTAAAATCCCTCCAGGACATTATGGAAACGGATCACTCCCATACAATGGTTCAAACGGTGAAGGAGAATGGATTGGATATATCCCCTTTGAAGAATTACCTAATTCTTTTAATCCATCGCAAAAATATTTAGTTTCAGCAAATCAAATTGTCGTAGGACCAGAATACAATAAATATTTCTTACAAAATGAATATGCAGATGGGTATAGAGCAAGAAGAATAAATGAACTTCTTATGAAAGCTAGTGATGGGTCTGTAAGTGTAGAGACTATGAAAAATATTCAAAACGATGTGAACTCAACTGCAGCGAGGGCGTTCATTCTAGAATTAATTGAAGTTATACACAATTATTATAGTCCTACAATTCCCACGAAAATCAATAATGTTCTCACTGAATTAGAAAGCTGGGGTTTTATAATGGATAAAGAAGAAAGCGCACCAACAATTTATCGTAAATGGAGAGATTTCTTCCAAGATTTTACATTTGACGACGAATCCACATTATATGGGATAAATATTCGCTCCAGAATTGTTGTATTAGAGTATTTAATGAAAGAAAATGAATCTTCTCATTGGTTCAATAATATCTCCACGCCTGAAAATGAAACAAGAGATGATATAATGATTCAAGCATTAAATGCTACTATAGATTGGTTAGAAGATTTTTATAATTCAGATGATCCAACAACTTGGAGGTGGGGCGATCTTCATCAACTTTACTTCACCTCTCTTACTCAGTTAGATTTCTTAAGTAAAGGTCCTTATGAAGCCGATGGGGAAGGGTATACCATCAATCCTTCTGGGGTAAATATAGAAAATGGAGTAGGGTACGCAAGAAGCGGAGCGTCTGAGCGACTTATTATCGACTTTAGCGACTTAAATAATTCTTTAAGCGTAATTCCATCAGGACAACGAGGACTTTCAAACTCAAAACACTATTCAGATCAACTAGAACAACTTTTCTTACAAGGTAAATATCATTATCAATATTTCACAAACACATTATACAACTTTCCTACCAGTTCAATTGAATCTAAATTATATTTCTTTCCAACTGGAGGTTAATGGCATGGAAATTGAAAATAGAAAGTTCTACATAAGTATCGTTATAGTTCTATGCCTAACAATGTTACTAACTCTAATTCCAATATGGCAGTTAGTGATAATACCGGGGATTATTGCAGGAATGCTTAACAAATCGTTAAAACGTGGGATCTTGAGTGGTCTTAGTGGTGTCACCCTCTCATGGGGAATTTATGTCATAGTTGGAGTGTATACACGAAATGTTTATTTAACGCTCGATCAATTTGGAGAGTTAATCTTTGGAGGTGGTTCTGGATGGATATTTTTAATTCTCATAATACTATTAGCAGCTATATTTGGGGCTGTTGGTGGAGGAATTGGTAATGGTTTGATGGCTGTAATTAAAGTATACCTCGAAAAACATCCTTCTAGGGATTTGAAGCCAAAATGAGATTAAATTTAGACAAAACCTAATTTAATTACTTATTTTTCTCTAATTTTTAATTTTAGAATACAGAAAATAAAAATTATTGCGTTTTCTAATCTAAAAGTGAAGCAATCCTATTGGAAACGCTCTGGATATTTAGAAAAACCATACCTAAACTAGAATTAGCGCTACAAAGCGTACATAAAATAGCGTTATCACCTGCTTTAGAGAGAACAATAATTCCATTTAGACCTTCGATAAGGATTCTTTTTAACTCACCCCTATCAAGTTCTTCAACCGCTCGCTCTGACACGCTCTGTATAGCTGCTGACATCGCAGAAACTATACCATCATTCACATTACGGCTTAAAACGGAACAAATTGGAAGTCCTTGAACACTAACTATAGCGGAACCCTCTATATCACTATTTACTGCTGATAATTTTCTTAGTAAATCCGTGAGTTCGCTAATATTCTCAGACAACCATAGATACCTCCTATCTTTTCAGCGGGAGTTTTAATACCTTCTAAAAATTTTCACTCAAACGTAAATCATCGGAATGAGTGATAAATTAATAACTTATATGATCTATTAAAATTAACTTTATTTAATTATTAATGTTTACCTAATTTTTTCTATTTTATAATGTATGTGGTACTAAATTAAAAAATATTTTTATCAATTTTAATATTAATATATATCAATGAATGAGATGAAGAAATTGAAAAATCAATCTGATCAAAAAACTAGTAAGGAAGAAGCAGAAACTGAAACTGAAGAGAAAAAAATTAAGTTAGAATCTCTTGATAAAGCTGGTAAAATTGCTCAAGAAGTAAAAAATTTCATTAGGCCGCAAGTTGAGGTTGGATCGAACGTATTTAATCTTATTAAACGTGCTGAAGCAAAAATCATCGAGTTAGGTGGAGAATGGGCTTTTCCCACCAATCTAAGCATAAACAATATAGCAGCTCATTATACATCTCCAATTAAAGACGATGAACTTACTATTACTGAAGGTGATATTGTAAAAATTGATTTAGGCGTTCATATTGAAGGATACATTGTTGATACTGCCTTTACAGTAAGTTTTAATGATGAAAAATCCCTTGATAATATAATTCAAGCAACTGAAATAGCTGTTGAAGCAGCAAAGATGTTAGCTAAACCCAAAGTCAACACTAAGGAATTAGGGAAAAAAATAGAAGACATCGTTAAAGGATTCAAATTTAATCCTATAAAAGAACTAGGCGGACATCAAATTGAAAGATGGATTGTACACGGTAAAAAACAGTTGCCTGAATTGGGTAACCAAGGTGGGGATATAATGGAAGAAGGGGAAGTTTTTGCTATAGAAGTTTTTGCTTCAACAGGAGAAGGAAGCGTTCATAATACTAATGCTTCCTATATCTATGAATTAAACCCTTATGCAGGAAGAGTTCCGCTGAGGAGAAAAACATCTAAACAAATTCTAGGACATATTAATAAAAATTACAAAACACTTCCTTTCGCAGAAAGATGGTTAGCTAAAGATTTTAGAATGGGTGTTGTTTTTGGACTCCAAGAATTAATTCAGCAAGGAAAAATTCAAGTTCATCATGTTCTAGCGGAACAAAAGGGAGAATTTGTCGCTCAGAGTGAAGAAACGATATTGATAACTGAAGATGGATTTAAACAGCTAACTTGAAATTGGAGATATAAAACCACCTAATCTCAGAGAAATTATGAAAAAACTAAATATCTGCCTTATTTCTTTAACTGTATCTCCAGATAGTGTGGATGGCGAAGCAAAAGTCATCAGAGCACTTTTTGAGTATTTAAAAAAACAGGGACATAGCGTTAAATTAATCACTGGTAAATGGAATAAAGACTTAGGCACTCCAGACATTATTCAATTCGATTTAATCAGAAAAAGGTTTCTATGGGTGCTTCATTTTTATATTAAAGTCATTAGATACTTAAGAAGAAATAGATTCGATATTGTGCATGCAAATAGCGCAAAGGCTGCCTTACCAGTGTTTTTATCCCATCAGAAAAAATTTATTTGTACAATTCACGATTTTACTCCTTTTGAAACACAACTTACAAAAATTCCATTGGAAAAACTTTTGATTAAATTTGTTTCAAGGAGAGCCTCTTCGATATTAACTGTATCTAATTTTGTTAAGCAAGAATTCCAGCATTTTCTTCCCAATATTGACAAGAATAAAATTAAAACGATTTACAACGGTATTGATGAAAAATACAAACCATATCCTAATGAAGCTCAAAAGTTAAAGGAAAAACTAAATATTCATGGTCCAGTTTTATTATATGTTGGGAGAATAACACAATATAAGGGTGTGAAAAGTATAATCGAAGCTTATAGGCTAGTTAAAAGCGAAAATCCTGATATTAAGTTAGTTATTGGTGGAAAGCCTGATTTTTTAATGAAAAATGAATACAATAATTGGGTTGCTGATTATAAAGATGTTCGTTTTTTAGGTTTTATCCCCGAAAATGATATTCCATTCTATTTTTCTATGGGAGACATTTTTATCACATATTCATCTTCATCTGAAGGATTTGGATTAACCTCTTTGGAAGCAATTTCTTGTGGAACTCCTGTTATTTGTTCAGCAATTTCGGTATTTAAAGAAATATTAGAGGACCACGCGCTCTTTGTTCCACCTAGAAATCCCCTTAAATTAGCAGAGAAAATTAATATCCTACTGCACGATGATGAACTAAAAAATCAATTAGTTATTAATGCTCAAAAATATATCCAAAAATATAGTTGGAATGCTGTAGGCAAAAGATTAGAAAAGGAATACGAAAAATTTATGAACCTCTAAGAGCCCTCCAAGAGGTTCTTCTTAACAGTTTTATAACAGATATCATTTGGATTCTCAAAATTCAATATTTTTTCTCGAAAGTTATTGTTAAACCTATCAGATTTCGGTTTAGTTGAGAGGATTCCCAAAGATTTTTTTACGATTTCGCCAATCCCTTTTATATGTTGTAAAGGGAAGCCATTGTTTATTAAAAAACGCTCTTGGGGTGCTGTTTCTCCTGGAAAAAATTCTATACTTGGTACATTTAATAGACTTGATTCACGTACTATTGTTCCACCGCCACTGATTACTAAACTGCTGTAAAAACACAGATCAACCATATTCGGCATGTATCTTGTTATTTTTACATTGGAATATCTTTTGTAATTCTCCAATTTCTCGTTAAGAAATAATTCTTGCTTTTTAGTTCTTACAATGATCAGATATTTATGATGTGGAAATTCTTTAAAGATAGGAGGAAAAAACTTGCTAATTAATGATTCTTCTGGTTTAAGAATATCAATAAAATAGCTTGCAAATGAGGGTTCACTTCGTATAACTACATACTCTCCCTTCTTTAAATTATATTCATCAAGTATGGAAGGATTTGGTTGATACTCCGATAACCAAGCTATCTCGTCTATACCATTAAATCTTATCAATTTATTTGGATTTGCGTGGAGGTCTATGTACAGTTGCTCGGGAACACAAGTAGGAGTAATTATATTATCTAAATAGGGAAATATTAATTTACATACTGGAACATTACGAGGTTCATCGTTATAACCTATCGAAGGGATATTCAAACCATACGAGATTCTTGTACCTTCAACAGATGAAAATGTAATGAAATAATCTGGCTTAAAATTTACTACTTTAGGGTATAATTCCGTCAAACGGTTGATATATGATGATAATTTATTTTCTAAAGTAGCGCCCCCATGCTTCCCTACTTTCTCATAAATTACTTCTAAATCGTCTAGAATTTGAAAGGTTGAGTCATAATCTCTTGCGGTAACAAGGATATCAGCTCCATCATTTCTAAATTTTTCTATAAGAGATTTAAACATTATACTTGTTTTTGGTTCTTCAATATCAATCCAAATTTTCTTTCCTGATAAACTCATGATTAAATTAATTCTTTCAGTTGTTATTTTAAAATTTGAAAAAGTAGCATATATTGTGATTTAAATCCAATCTGCAGGTTTTTTTTTTAATAACTTAGCAGGGTTTCCGACAACTATATCTCTTTCATTAGTATTTTTTGTAACTACAGCGCCTGCTCCAACAATTGTTCCCCTTTTTAAAGTAATTCCCGGTAAAATAACTGAGTTTGCACCGAGTGATACTTCGTCTTCAATTGTTGGACCAATTAAATCAAAATCCTTCTGCATCATGTATTTATCATTCGTTAATTTACTGAAAGGACCCATAAATACGTTATTTCCAATTCTACAATATAACGGAATATATACTCCCGTTTGGATACTAACTTTATTACCTATTACTACATTACCGTCAATAACCGTGTTAGTACCTATAACTGTATTATGCCCTATTGATGTTTTTTCTCTTATCATAACATTATGTCCTGTTTGACAATTGCTCCCAATTAAGACTTCAGAGTAAATTATACTACCTGCCCTTATGGTACAATCTGTTCCAATAGAAACTAATGGACTCTCGTAATCCGTTCCATTCCTCTGACTCTTTACAACTTCTAATAATTCCGCTCGTTGGCGGTGCCCAATAATACAATTTTCCCCTATATAAGTCCCCGATTGAATTAAAGCGTTTCCGTAAATATTAACACCCTTAGAAATATAAACTCCGCTTTCAATTGTAACTCCTTTTCCTATTGTTGAAAATGTATCAATAAATGCATTTTTATGCACGATAGCATTCTTATGAATAAAAGAATTATTTGTATCTTCTAGTTTCACTTCTACGGATTCACTTTCTTTCGATTTTTAGTTAAAATATATTGTAAAAAATATTAATTTAATCATTTTACACAATTACAAGGAGAGGAATTACACTTTTTACACTTATTGGGGTATTTACTAACTATAGCTTTTTCTATATCAATATCTAAGACATTTGCGATAGAAATTGTCCAAGCTATTATATCTGCTAATTCTTCAGAAATCTTTGTTTTATCTAATTCTTGGGTGTTTAATAAAGTAGCAAGCTCACCAATTTCTTCAATAAGCCAGATGTATGTGCTGTTAATCCCTCGATTTAGGTCTTTGTGAAGGTAGAGCTTTTTGAGTAACGCCTGAAATTCTGATATACGCATGTTTAAATGTAATCATATTCATAAAAAATGTTATAAATAAAGTTACGAGGGGGTAAACAACCAATTAAAAATACCTAACCAAGCAAAAATGACTATCAATATTAAAGCAACAGCAAAAATTACAGTTGTTATCGGGCTAATTTTAATTCCAATTGAACTATCCTCAAAAAACCTCATTAAACCAGCGCCTCCTAAAGGCATTGGTGCGTTTCCGCTTCTCCTTTTTTTGCGTTTTGATTGGCTGCGTTGAGACGACATTTATAATTTTCTCAATTATTTTTATAATATAAATAAATTTAAAACAACACAAATAATAAGTTTTATCTCGAATCATATAAATAAATTTAATAAATTTTTATTAATGGTATTAATTATTGTTAGTTAATTCGAGTTTACAAAGGAATTTAATTATGAGAAGAAAAAGTTTTTTCATTATATTTATTGGATTTTTATCTTTTATAATCGTATTCTCAGCTATTCAAGATGATTTTTCATATAATTATCAACATGATTTATTAGTTGAAGACCCTCAACAATCAAGGACTTTAGAAGGAGCAGATAACCTTTTAGTGGTGAATATGGTAAGAACCACTAATTTAAGTTCCTATGGTTTAGTAAATATAAAAGATAGGCTAACAATCTTAAATAATAATAACAATCCGATTAATTCAATTTTATTTGGATTAAAGGTTGAACATTCAAATGATTTAATTTATTTTAACGCTTTTGGTGAAGCAAAGAACACACTTTTAATCGAAAGATCCCACGAAATAATGGACATTTACGAAATGATAACTATTTATTTTGATATGCCTTTACTACCATCGCAAAAAATTACTTTTACTGTTTTGCATTCATATACGAATTTAATATCTTATCAGTTTGCTTTTATTGAAGAAGATATCACTCAACTTTTAGTATTTAAAGGATCATTGTTTCCTCTTTTACCCTATAAGAGCGAAGGAAACATTAAATCAAATTATCTGTTACCAGAAGGGTCAACGTTATATTCTCATACACAAATTGGGCCAATGGGAGTTCCGTTGGAGGGAACTAATGTATTATACGATTTAGAAGCAAATTTAGAAATTAACTATTTAGAGCCCTTTTTACTAAACTTAGATGAGAATAACGAAACAACTATTTCTGTAGACGATAGGTTATCATCAAAATTAGAAATAGAAAAGATAAACAAGGATATTTACATATCTCCCTGGGGTATTATTAAAAATATTGAAGAAATTACGATTGAAAATGCTGGAATTGTTGAAGTTGCTCTATTATCAATGAAAATTCCAATCGATGCAATAAATGTAAAAGTTTATGACGATCTGGGAGAGGTCTTAGGAGTATCCCTTATAGATTCTATTGATGATGTTTCAACAAAAATTGTTTCTATTCAATTATACCAGAATAGAGTTTCGCTGACACCGGCATCAAAATTTAAGTTTTTTCTAGAATATTATCTACCCCCTGAAAAATATATATCCTACAATTGGCTACAACAATCCATTTCAATAAACTTACTTACGACAAAATATGAATATTTAATATACGAACAAACTACCAATGTATTTATCGAAGGTTGTGCTAGTGTTGACTATATGTCTTCACTACCAGAAGCTTTGCATAACTCAGGAAATTCCAAAGTTTTAGTATACAGCACAGAAAACATAAGTCCAATAGTAAAGAAAAATGTACTCCTTACTTTTACTATTGATTTATTTGAAATATTTCTTAGACCTGTTGTGTTCGTTATGATCATTGCCTTATTGTCATCTATTTTCGTTCTAGCAATTAAAACTCTAAAAAGAGAGGAACAAGTATCGATCTTCAAAAAAGAATTCATCCCAACAAGTGAAATTAGAGAATTTTGTTCATTGTACGAAGAGAGCAATGCATTAGTGTTAGAAATTAGAAAAGCAGAAAGTGAGACAAAACGCAAGAAATTAGCAAAAAAGACTTATAAAAATTTATTAAGCAAAAACACGTCAAAAATTGACCAGATTAAAGAAGAAATAAACCCTTTTAAGAAAATATTGATGGAGACTAACGATACATTCAATAATATTGTAAAAAGACTTGATGTGTTAGATGCCGAAAGAATTAGTATTTCGGATAGCTTAAATCTCTTGGAGACTCGATATAAAAGAGGAAAATTACCTTCTAAAGCAGCCTACCAAAAATTATCAATTGATTTCTTCAATAGACGAAAAAAATTAGATAGAACGATCGATAAGTATATTCAACAGCTAAGAAGTTATTTATTGTAAATGACAAAAATTTCGGTGAATAAATGAGACCGTGGTTGTGCGACATTTTAGCTTGTCCGATTGATAAATTTTTTCCTCTAGAGTTGATAATCTTTTCTTTTGAAACAAACGAAAATATTTTTAAAGAAATATTAGAAGCGTATGATAAGAAAGACTTAATTAGTATTAAAAAGGAAAATGTTATTGAAATTGAGCAAAAAAATGAAGAATTACTTCTGAAAGACGAAATCGTGATTGAAAAAAGTAAACTTGGTATTTATATAAATAAAATAATTTCTAGTGTTAAAGAAGTAGATAGTATACGCGATAAATCTTCATTTGAGCTAAGTAAACGATGTATTCACATTATACAAAATGATATAAAACAAAAAATAAAAGCATTCTCAAACAATGTGATAAATAAACAAATTGATACTATTTTGCCAGAATTATATTTATTAAACAAATTCAAAACTGAAATTGAAATTGAAACGGGTATATTGTTCTGTTCTCAGTGTAAGAGATGGTTCCCAATCATCGAAACTATTCCGCAGATGTTACCAGATGAATATAGAGATGAAGAAGCAGATATTCTATTTCTGAAAACCAATAAAAATTTATTAGATAACACATTTTTTAAACAAAATTTAAAACCATTTAATCTATAAAAAATAATTGTTAAAGCCCGGTGGTGTAGTGGCCAAGCATCTGGGGCCTTGAACCCCGTGACCACGGTTCGAAATTTATCGAGTCATCTCGATAATCGAAACTCCGTGCCGGGCTAATTATACCTTTATTTAAAAAGATTTATTTGATTACGAGAACAAAAAATTAATCCAAAACTAAATGATTTAATATGATTCGGCTATCCTCTATGAATTGGGGTATTTTAGAAACAATTTACCTAGTTATATCTTTCATTGTTGGATTTGTTATAACATTAGTAATTATCCCTTATATCATAAGAATCATGAAACGGAAAGGATATACAGGGATAGATATACATAAGACATTAAAAACTGAAGTTCCCGAATCTGGTGGGATTTCTATTATCATTGGTATATCAATTACTGCTATTTTACTGACTATATTTTTCCCAGATTTCTTTAATGAAATCTTGATTTTTGTTTTAACAGTAGTAATTTCTGGTTTTATTGGTTATATAGATGACAGAATCAAATTAAGATCAAGATACAAGCTGTTGTTAACAATTTTAACAGGAATAGTGATATTTTTAGCAAACTCTGTTGGTTTTATACAAATCGAATCTCCTACAATTCCCTTTTTGGGAAAATTAAGATTAAATGTTTTATATCCAATTCTCGTTCCTTTGATCGTTGCTGTTTTTGCTAATACAGTCAATATGTTAGAAGGATACAATGGTGAAGGCTCAGGGACATCGATTATTGCTTTATTTTCCTTGATGATTTGCTCTATTATATGGGACTCCGCAGAAGGTTTATTATTTACAGTTATATCTTTAGCAATATTAATACCATTTTTCTTATATAACAAGTTTCCAGCTAAAATTTTTCCAGGGGATGTTGGAACACTAAGTATTGGAGCAATTTTTGCTTCTATCGCTCTGATTGGTTCTCTTGAATCAGCAGTTTTTTGTGCATTACTTATTCATATATTTAATAGCTTTTATGTCATTTATTCTGTAAAGGGGTTTTTCGAAAGTAGTGAAATTTCAGACAATAGAAGCGACATTTTATTATTAGAAAACGATTTTATAAAGGCTTCAGATCTAAAAAGCGCTGCTTTGACATTACCTCGGTTAATATTAGCTAAAGGACCAATGAAAGAACCAGATTTAGTCAAAAACTTCTACATAATTACGATAATTTGTGGATTTTTTGCTATTTTAACCACGCTATTGATGGTTTCAACAACAACTCTTATCACAATAGCGATAATATGTGGTTTTTTTGGATTAATTACGGTAATTTTGTTGTATAAGTATCCTAGAATAAGGGGGATAGTAGTTCTCATGTTAATTTTAATCTTAGTAGGGTATTTATATCTTGTTGCTATTGATTTATTTATCATCCCCATAGATTTTATAGATATTAATATTTTTGGTTTAGTAATACCTACTAATATTCTAATATCCTTAATTATAGTAATACCTGGACTTTTACTGTGGTATTATATCACTATTAAATACTTTTGGTCTGAAATTAATAAAATGAAGAAATAAATTTGACTAAAATAAAGAGGTTTAACCTAGATTTTTTCCCAAAAATGATATATGAATTTTTATCATTAAGTAAATTGATCATATTCAAAAATTATTAAATTAAAGGAATGAAGGATGAAAAAAATCGCTCGCTTTGGTTTATTTATTATCTTTCTATTATCTACCATTTCTTTTTCGCTAATTTCAATTTCTCTTCTAGATGCTTGGATTGTGATATTAGGTGATTGGATTTTTTATGCCCTTTTCATTTTTTACTTGTTATCCGTTGAAGAATTATATAGATGGGCTAAAAGTAGTAAAAGAAGCGAATTGAGCGATTTTGTTGCTCTTCTTTTCTTTTTTTTTCTCATTTTATTTATTTCAAAAGATGTCTTCACTTCAATTATGGGAGCATTTTCAATATACCTATGGTTTGGTATAGCAGAATTGAAAGATTATCCGGTTTTGAATAAACTTTTAATAATTTCTTTGGTAACTTATAATGTAATTTTTGTCTCGGGAATTATATCGAGTATTATTAGTAACCCAATTGTAATAAACACAGCTTTTTCCTTTTCATTTTGGATAATTTTAGGATTAGGATTTATTTTATTTGGTCGAAAATATATTGTTATTTGGAGATTTATGTCACCTGAATATTTAACACTATTTCTTTATATTATTGCTTGGTTAGCTATTGTATTTATTAACCAATATACTCCTCTTAATTTTATCTCACAGAAAGCTTTGCTTTTTAACACATTCTCCGTCGGGGAACTTTTTTTGAATGTGTATACTATATTAATGGCGATAAATTGGATTATTTATTTCATTTCTGGACCAATTTTAGATTTTATGCTTGGAATTAAACCACTTAAGGATAAAAGACTATTAGATTTAATTGAAGAAGTAAAATCAGACCTTGGAATAAAAGGAAAAGTAAAAGTTGGGATAGGGAATTATCCAATAATAAATGCTATGGCATATGGTTCGTTTTTTGATAAACGAATTGCCCTTATCGCAGAAAATTATAAATTAGTACCCGAAGATGAAATAAAAGGTATAATTGCTCATGAATTAGCACATACCAAGGGAAAGCACACTTTAATCTTGACTTTTTTAACTACTGGCGACTTAATCTTTAGAATGCTATTTGGTATTCCTGCTACATATTACGATTATACATTTGGTAATCCTCAGCTTCCCTTTATATTTTATATTTTGTTAAACATACTTATATATATAATCTTGTTTATGTTTGTTAGAATATTAGAAGGGAAAGCCGACCAAAAAACAAAAAAAATTGGATACGCTAAAGAACTCGTAAAAGCCCTGTATAATTTGGAAAGCTTCTATGCTACTGGACGTGAATTTGGATTGAACATGATGCTTTTAAGCGAAGAAAAAATTACACAAAATAATGAAATTTTAAATTACCTAGATACAGCAGATTATATTAACAAATCAATAATTAAACCAAAAAGGAGCTCTCTGATTAGCAATATCATAAACTCTCATCCACTCACATATCATAGAATTGCTGCTATCCTAGATGATACATTAAAACCAACAAAAGAGATGCTCCTCCCTTTTTTGTGCTTAAAAAAATCAAATCAAAAACATTATGCTAAACTGTTTGAAAAGGCACGCGTTAAATTTAAAGTTATAGCTAGCGAAAAATTTAAAGAATATTTCAATATCAGTGATATTTCTGCTTATATGCAAAATTTAAACAGAATCGAACTCTATAAACTGGAACTCGAAAAGGATTTTATCTTTAAACATAAGATTACAGATGAAATTATTGTAGGTAAATTAGAAAGTGTAAGATTTAATGATGATGTATGTGAAATCGACGAATACATCGTGAAAGAATTCAAAAACAATAATAAAATCCATCTAAATTCTTCAGAATATTCTAAGTCTCAAATTTCACTAAGGGACGATTATTTTTTGGAAAAAGAAGGCATCTTAAATCTTATAGATATAGATATAAGTTCGGATCAAATGAAAGCTGATTATGTTTTTTTGGATAAAGATGGTCATAAGATTTTTAAACGGTTAAAGAAAACGAAATTACCTAATTCTATATCGACAATTAAAATGTTTACTGATAAAGATATTTTTTTCAATACAAAAGGAGAAACAATAATACTTAGATGTTTGAAAGTAGAAATTTCACAGAATTTTAAAAATTCTAAATTATATTTTGAAATGCTCCCTCAAAATGATGGAGATAAAACATTTCATTATAAACTTCAGGATTTGATAATTAAGCCCAAAAATACCTATATTATGTTAAACAGAAATAAAACAGTTCGAAAATCAGAATTAGAAATTTTTGATTGGTTGATAGAAAAACAGCTTAGAACTTATATTTATTTGAAAAAACCAGTCAATAACTTAGAAATAGGCTATATTCAAGATATAAAATTAGATATTGAAAATTTAAAAAAGAAACCGGATCAGGGAAAAAGTGAGGTATCTAATTACATAACCATCAAAAATATATTCAATAAAAACATAAAAATACCTTATAAATCGTTAGAAGCCTTATCCTTCGAATACATTACAGGTAACATTCAAAAGAAGTCAGAGACGAGCATTTTTAGTAAATTAGGTTATATTATATTGAAAAAATTCAAACCCGAAAAGATTTTTTATCTCAACAAAGTTTAATTGGCATGCTTCTCTTTAAAATCTAATAATGACCAGTAAAATTAGAAGCATTTCCCACCTTCTGCGAGTAAGACAATATTATAAAAATGTTTTAATCTTCGTTGGTGTGTTTTTTAGTAGGAAAATTTTTGATACTACGCTTTTTTTCCCACTAATATTAGGATTTATTTTGCTATGCTGCGCTTCTTCTTTCAACTATATTATTAACGACATCGTAGATGTAGAACACGATAAAAAGCATCAAGAAAAAATGAATAAAAAACCCTTAGCGTCTGGAGAACTACCAATGTATTTCGCAGCGTTACTTTTAATAGTGATTGTAGGTATTATAGTTTTCTCTGTTATATTTTTAATTCCAAATATTAGTTTTATAACTATGTTAATTCTCATCATCTTAACGGGGCAACTTTATAATTATTTCTTTAAAAATTATGCATTTATCGATATATTGGTCTTATCCACGGGGTATCTATGGAGAGCATTATCTGGAGTCCTTATAATAAACGAATACATCTCCGCTTGGTTATTTTTAGCAATATTCGAAATCGCTATGTTTTTAAGCATTGCTAAAAGAAAGGGTGATCTGTTATATCTTGGGAAGGATAAAGCAGTTGAGCATAAAAGAGTTTACGATCAATACTCTCTAAAACTTCTAGAACAATTTTATGTTCTAATTGCGGGATCTTTATTTATGACTTATTCTCTTTATCTCATTTTAAAATTTAACCTTTTCGAACCTACTATAAATCTACAAGAATATATAGTAATTTTTACGATTCCTATTTCTCTCTATATTATTATGCGGTTTATGTATTTAACTTCCTCTAAACCTGAATTAGCAAGGAGAACCGAAAAAGCCTTTTTAGATAAAGGCATAATTATCTCAGGGATTTTACTTTTTTTGATCCTTTTTTCCTCATTTTATTTTGATAAAATAATAACTTTTTTTATTGGTTAGGGTAATCATTTTTATAGGTTTAATTTCAAATATATTAATTAATCATATATTAGGTCAGGAAATTTCGTTTTTCTCAATTTATTTTTCTAAATGTAGATCGCTTCATCCAATGAAATATAGAAATCCTATGGAATTATATCTTAAAAAAAAAATTGGATATCAAATTATAGATTGTATGAAATTTTCATTATTTTTCCTGATAATTTATTTGCTTTATCTTTAATTCAAATAAATTAAATACAAAATAGTTTTAAAAAAATTAAATAAACTTAATTTATCTGTCTATCTAAATGCTTAATTGTATTATAACAAACCTTTAAACAATCATCCATAATAATATTTGAACATTTTTCTGGTGTATCCTTTTTAGAATGAATATAAATAGAATCTCTATCTGAATGAAATAATGCTGTTTGAAATGATTTATTCTTTTTTTTTGAAAATTTTCTAAATGATATATAATCGCTTTTTGGCTTAATAATTTTATTATACAATGTTATTGGTATATTCAATTCCTCTGCTGAAGCTTTTATTAATTTATTTATGTTTTCATTTATTGCTTTTTTAAATATTAATCCAGATTTATTTAATAGTCCTATATACGATCCCACCATGTCGATATTAATATTAATGGACTTATTTAAGTCATAAATTTTATCGTATTTTTTGGCATATTTAGCCACGAATTTTTTTGAACCCTTTAATCCCCACTCTTCTGCTCCGCACCATAAGAATAATACATCATAATTAGTAAGCGGGTTTTCCTTAATTTTTTTTGCTAATTCAATTAAAATTGAAACACCACTGGCGTTATCTATTGAACCCGTTGATATGCTGGAAGTAAATAGGAATAGAAACATAGGAATTATCACACTTATAGTTGTTAATGAAGAGACACTTACTAAATATAATAAAAATGTATTAAAACTTGTAATTGACATAATATTTAATATTAACCAAAGTGAGATAAAAATGGATAACCCCATATATGGAATGATTATAATTTTCACGATAATCATTAAAATTCTTTGCATTGCATATGGGATTCTAGATGATATTGAATCATAATGTGCTGAAAAAATTATAATAGGCTGATTTGGCACCTTTTTTTTTGATGGTATTTTTGCGAATAAATTTTTAGACTGCTCACGGTTTACCAACGAGATTTTACGTGTTTTTTGAAACATGTACTTCACGAAATAAAAAAGAACAATTATTAAAAACAAGCGAAAGATAAGTAAATATGTGAAGATCATTAGATATATTGTTTTCATTAAATATCTAATTGGCGTACTCCAAGAAAAATATTCTACTTTAGAATTTATATTATTAGCTATTAATTCATTTTTTATATAATTGATTGCCCTGGTTTCTCCTATGCTTGCTGCCGATCGATCATACGCTAATGCTTTTACATGATTTATAATTAATGCTTCAGTGATTAAATCTTCTTTTGTTATAAGTACCATATTCTCTTGTTTTTTAATCATTTCTTTATTTTTAAAACTCTTGAAATTATTACGCATAGTAAACTTATAAATATAACTAATCTATTGTAATCATTAATTATAGGGAAAATTTATAAGATCTTGATTGTAAAGAAGTGAATTATAATGTTATAGGTTAATATCGAGATTTTCCCTAATCTCTTAACCTAATAAAATTTTAAATTATCAATAATTTTAATTATTAACACCCACATTAATCTGTTTGATTTTTTGTTTTAATTATTTTAAACTTAAATTACTCTTTTTTAGCCATCGTATTAAGATATTTATTTAAAAAAATTATATTCATGTTTTTACTATTAAATTTTCCCAAATTAATCCTAATGTCGCGATTTTTAAGATTTTCAATAAAATAAGAGAAATTCACTGCTTATTAGAAATTTAAAAAAATAAATCATACTAATAAAATTTCTAATGAAATCCTAATTATAATCATAAAATTAAATCTTGATCCTCATTTGCGAAAATACTTTCGTTATTTAGTTAACTGATAGATATAGTAAAAAAGGATAAAACTTATAAGTTTACGAAGTAAAACAACTTATAACAAAAAATCTATAAAAAAACTTCAAATAAACTTCAAAAAAAGTGATAAAAATATGGAAATGGAAAAAAAAAATTTAGCAATCGTAATACTAGCTGTAGCTTTAGTTGCGTCTGGTGTTGGTAACATAATATTCGGAGTTATAATGGGTGGTATACAACCTCTTCCACCGGAACAACCCTCTGCCATTATATATGGTACAATGTATGGACCTGAAGATGCAGATCCACAATACATGTGGGATTCCGCTTCATTTGACTATGCATTCAATGTCTGGGAAGGTTTATTTGCCTATAATCTAAGCGATCCTGATGTTCCTATGATTCCAATGCTAGCAACAGATTTTGGAGTTTGGGATGGAAATGTCATAACTTTAAACCTTCGACAAGGGGTAGATTTTCATTCTGGAACTCATTTTAATGCTACTTCAGTTAAATTCTCACTTGACAGATTAGCCTATTTATGCAACTTCACTGGTACTCAAGGAGAAGGAGATACATTGTATGGAGTATCAATCATAGAATCGATTTATATGTGGCCAGACGGTACACCTGTTATCGATCATGTAGATATTATTTCTGAATATGTTGTTGACATTACATTATCTAAGCCATATGGTGTCTTCTTACCAATATTAACCTTTACAGCTGCTATGATGATGGACTATGAAATTACACCTGCCGATGATTATATTTGCGAAGGAATGGCGGGAGCATATGGATACTATGAAGGTCCCTACAATGTTCTGGAAAACGACCCTACAATTTCTGGAACTGGTCCTTGGAAATTTCAATATTACGCTTCCGGTATAGAAGCCAAACTCATTAGAAATGATGATTATTGGCGAGGAGCTGGAGATATAGAAACTTTAATATTTTCAGTTATACAAGACTCTGACGCAAGAAATAGTGCTGTATTAGCTGGAGATATTAATATCTTATTAGATCCTCATCCCTCTTATTATGATGTTATGAGAGATGATCCCGCTATAACACTCACTGAAGGCTTACCTGGTACCATTACCCAGTATCTTGGATTCAATAACAAACTATACAACAAAACCTGGAGAAGCGCGATGTCGTATGCAATTGATTACGATTACATGATCGAGGAGCTCTTAGAAGGTGAAGCAGTACGATTAAAATCACCAGTTCCTTTAGGAATTCAATTTGCCGACTGGTCATTTGATGTTCCTGTTTTAGACCTGACAATCGCTCGAGCCTTTATGACGAGTATGGGTTTTGGAACAGGTTTTACAACAGAAACTGATTGGACAGATGTAGCCGCAGGGACAACTCCTTTCTTAACGGTTAACTTTACATATAACCTAGGAAATCAATTCAGAGAAGATATGTTAGTGTTATTACAAGGTAATCTAGCAAAGATCGGAATTAAAGTCACAGATAGCGGTCAGGAATGGGGACCATACTTGGACCTCCTTTATGATAGAATTCCTAATGGATGGAATAAATTATCTATCTGGTTTATTGGATGGATGCCCGACTATAACGATCCAAGCAACTATGTGAATTCGTTAATGGCCAATTATTCGTCTTCAAACTCTGCTCAAATAAACGATCCGACATTAGAGGCTTATATGTTAGCAGGACTCGAGGAAACTGATCAAAATGTAAGAGAACAGATTTACAAGGATCTTCAACAATACGTAGTCGAAGAACTTAGACCCTGGGCTTTTGGATATGTAAGCAGAAACTTTGATGCGAATTATCTTACATTGAAAGGTTTCCCAACTAACGGTATGGGCTATGCATACTTCTATCCGTGCTATTATGACTTATAAGAAACGGAAGTATTGAAAATCAATATTAAGAATCAAAAAAACTTTTTTTTTTATTATTATATTATATTTAAGATTTTAAATAGAAAACAAATGATTTTTTAATGAGCTCCAAACGCTTCTTCTTTAATCCTCCAACAAAATTAAAAGTTTTTAAAAATGATCTCGCTCCATTAGGATTTTTTTTTGATTTAATTCCAACAAAAAATTTTAAGATACCTATAATGCCCGTTCCGATGAGAATTGATAAACTTACAAATCGTCAACCAACCTTATTTATCTTACCTGATTTTAACTCTCTTAAAAATATATTTCAAAAATATCATTTATTTATTAATTTTAAGCAATTTTTTTTAATTGGATTAACTAATTTAATCTCTTATGCTAAAGTTAAATATAAGGAAATAACGAAAAGAAACCTTAAAGATGAAATCATTATCCAATGGTTTGAAAAGTCAAAAAACATCATCACAGAGATTTATAGCTTAACCGGAACATTTACATTTATAATTTCTGAATTTTTAAAAACACTTTATTTTATTAATACTGAAAAGACTAAGGATGAAAATAGTAATACACTCAAGCATTTTATCCAATACTGTGATACAATGATTAATCATTGTGAAGAAAAAATAGAAAATAATACATTTATAATAAAAAAGGGGGATACAGAAGAAGAAGTAAAATTATACAAAGAAAAAAATAATAAATGTTATCCTGAAATTGTAAGTGTTGATGTGGACAATCTATTATTAAATAAAAAAGAAAAAAGGAGTTTTATTCCATATCTTATCTATGATGATTTATTTGATTGTTTTTCGTACAATAAAAAAAAATTATTTGAAAATCCAATAAATGATTTATCGATAAATTACTGGTTTGAGAATCGAATAATTAATAAAGATTCTACCATTGATAACTTTAAAATTGAAGAGTTATATCTTAATCAAATTAATTTAAGCTTTTATTCGATATCAAGCGATTGCTATGAAAAAAATAAAAATTGAATTAGCTAGACAAGGAACTTTTATTGTAACCATAATATTAATCCATTTCGTCTTTTTTGGTTATATTGCCAATGTATATGAAAAAACTATTGGAATAAATATTATATTCTTAAATAAAATTTTATTTAGCCCTGTTTCATATCTGTCAACGCTTATTCTTATAGCGATTGTGTTTTTTCTCGTTTTTAGAGAAGCATTTTTTGAATATGGGCTGAGAAATAGCATAATGCTCGTACCGATTATGATAGGTATGTCATGGGTATGGTCATGGATTATGAATGGTTTTAATCTAATAATAATCCCTCTGTTTTTTATAAGTTTAGATGGATATCTGACGATAATTTCCATTTTTGGTATTAATTTGGCAACAGCAATATTAGCATCTATCCTTAAACAAAGATATAAAGAATATAAAAAAAAAGTGAAGGAAATTATTTAAGGAGACATGAATAAAATTTTTATAATTATTAAATTAAATTAAACTTACTATATGGGGACTAATAAAAAATGAGTATGTTAAAATACATATTAAGAAGACTTCTAGTTATGATACCTGTACTATTCGGAGTTTTAGTAATTACGTTTGTATTATCTAGAATGATGCCAGGTGACCCTATTTTAGCCAATATTCCACAAGTATTCACACAAGCACAATATGATGCAGCTGAACACCGTTTGGGTTTTGATCTGCCTCTATGGCAACAATTTTTTATATATATAGGTAATCTTTTTACCGGAAATTGGGGCTATTCTGTATCGATAAATAAAGGTCAAGCAGTTTGGGAATTAATTTGGCAAAGATTTCCAAGAACATTAGATATTGCATTATTTTCTATGATTATAGCTGCTTTTATCGGTATTAAAACAGGCGTAATATCGGCAAAACATAGGAACAAGGCAAAAGATACTATTTTGAGAGGAGTTGCTCTGATTGGGGTTTCAATACCTATTTTTTGGCTCGGATTAATATTACAATTAACATTAGCATATAGATTAGGTTTATTTCCCGCAATAGGGTATAAAACTCTTACCTATGATGAACCGGTATTTTTAACGGGATTTAGAATAATAGATTCTTTGGTGTCTGGTCAATGGTATATAATAACAGATTATTTATATCATCTAGCTCTTCCCGTTCTCTGTTTATCATTTATCACATTAGCCTCTATAACTAGACAGACACGTTCCAGCATGTTAGAAGTCCTTCAACAAGATTACGTAAGAACTGCCAGAGCAAAAGGTTGTGCTGAAAAAGATGTGATAAATAAACATGCAAAAAAAAATGCCTTAATCCCAACAGTCACAGTAATAGGTTTAAACATCGGAGCCTTACTCGGAGGTGCCGTTTTGACTGAAACAACTTTTAATTTACATGGAGTGGGAGAATTATTGTTACGTGCTATAGTAGACAGAGATTATTATGTGATAAATGCTATTGTATTTATGATTACTATTATTTTTATTGCAGTGAACTTATTTACCGATTTAATCTATGCCTATCTTGATCCCCGCATAAAATATTGATCAAATAAGAAAATAAAGAGTTGAACATTAAAAAATGACACAATTAGTTGAACAAGAATTTAAATTAGAGGAAAGAAAAGAAAAAAGCGTAGCAAAAAGGATTTTCAAATGGATTGGTTCAAATCTAAAATTTTTATTTATCCCAGGTTATAGACTAGAAGAACTGACTATTCGTGAACAAGAATATGAAAAAACAATTAGCAAACGAAAATTTATCAGGAGATTAAAATCCGTTTTGACTATAATAGGAATTGGTATTGTATTTATGATAGTAACTTTTGCTGTATTTGCTCCTTGGATTTCACCATACACCTTTGATGTAGCAAATGGAGTTTTAGAGGGATCATGGGATGGACCATCTGCCGAACACCTACTAGGTCAAACTAATTTTGGAAGGGATATTCTTGCACGTATGATATGGGGAGCAAGGTCTTCGTTAACAATCGCACTACCCGCTATAACATTAAGCGTTGTATTAGGAGTTATCTTTGGAATTATAGCTGCATATTTTGGAGGTTGGGTTGATTCGATAATAATGAGAATTTCTGATATCTTCTTTGCATTTCCAGGATTAATTTTTGCCATAGTGTTAGTTGGAATTTTAGGTCGTAGTATGGAGATTATCATTTTAGCATATGGAATCTTAGGAATTCCATATTATTCGCGACTAATTCGGGCTAGTGTCCTACAAGCAAAAGAGTTACCTTATGTAGAAGCAGCAAGAGTTTCTGGAGCTAGAAATTGGAGAATTATGTTTAGACATATTCTGCCAAATTGTATTCAACCAATTATAATTTCCTTTACATTTGATATTGGAGGAGTTATTTTGAGTTTTGCAGGACTAGCATTCTTGGGATATAGCGATCCTAGTCTGATTGAATGGGGCCGAGATATAGATATCGGACGTGGGCATTTAGTTAATGCTCCATGGGCATCATTATGGCCGGGATTAATGATAATAATAACCGTTTTGGGCTTTATGTTAATTGGAGATGGATTAAGAGATGCTTTAGACCCAAGATTGAGAAATCTATAAGATTTTTTTTACTATATACAAATTAAATAATTGTTAGGCAAAAGATAGAAATGAATATTACAGAAAATAAGCAAATTTCAGAAAAGGAAACTCTGGTCGAATCAGAAGCATTTGATGAAAATCTGGAAAAATTGCTTGAAATAACCAATCTTAAGACTTATTTTTTTACAGAAGAAGGGATAGTTAAAGCAGTTGATGATGTTTCTTTTGATATTTATAAAAATGAAGTAGTAGGCTTAGTCGGAGAAACTGGATGTGGAAAATCTGTTACTGCACTTTCAATTTTACGGCTTGTAAGAGAACCTGGAAAAATTATTGAAGGATCTATTAAATATAAAAATGAGAATTTATTAGACTTGACTGAAGCTGAAATGAGAAGTTTCCGAGGTAAAAATATAACAATGATTTTTCAAGATCCTCTAAATTCTTTAAATCCAGTAATTTCTGTCGGAGATCAGATTGCAGAAGTTTTTCTCTTGCATCAACAAGATATTCTTAAAAAAGAATTGGATGAACGATTATTAGAACGAAAAAATAAAAGAAATAAAAAAAAAGAATTAAAAAATCAATTAGGAGAATTAACTGGAGAGGAGCGAAATAAAATTGAAAAAGAAATTAAAAAACTAAAAGAAGAGACAAATCATATACCTGTGATAAAAGATGTTCTTTTAGATAGTGCGGAGCAAATTATCCAAGAAGTAGGAATTGCTGATGCACGAGGGATTTTAAAACGATACCCTCATGAATTAAGTGGTGGTATGAGGCAAAGAATCATGATTGCAATGGCACTTTCTTGTAATCCTGATTTACTAATCGCTGATGAGCCAACAACCGCTCTTGATGTTACCATTCAAGCCCAAATCTTAGATCTAATGAAAGGTTTGAAGACAAGGTTTCAAACCTCAATATTACTTATCACTCATGATTTAGGTATTATTGCTGAAATGTGTAATAGAGTTGCGGTCATGTATAGTGGAAATATTGTTGAATATGCTTCAGGTTTTGATTTATTTAAAAATCCACGTCATCCTTATACTCAAGGGTTAATAGAGGCTATACCGAGCATTGAAAAGAAAAATCAAAAACTAAGAACTATTCGTGGAATGGTTCCCAATCTTATCTACCCTCCATCAGGTTGTAGATTCCACCCACGATGCGACAAGCGATTAGAGATATGTGATAAAGTAAAACCTAGATTCCTTGAAATTGGTAAAAGATACTATATTGCCTGCCACTTATTTGATCCAAAATATAAGGATTCACCTAAATACGAATGGGAAGAAAAAGAAGATAAATTATCTAGACAAGTTTAAAATTTAATGGGAAAAAAGAGGATTAAAAATAAAATGACAATAAGTGAAGAATTAACAGCCCCTTCTAAGCCTTCAGAGGAAATTATTCTTTCTGTTAAAGATCTAAAAACGTATTATCCAATTTATGGAGGTTTGTTTAAACGAAAAATAGGGGAAGTAAAAGCAGTAGATGGAGTTTCTTTTAACCTTTATAAAGGGGAAACTTTAGGCTTAGTAGGAGAAAGTGGGTGTGGTAAAACTACAATTGGGAATACTATATTAAATTTAGTTCCTGCTACTGCAGGTGAGATCTGGTATAAAGATCAAAGAATAGATGAAAAATTCAGCAAAGATATACGGAAAAAAATTCAAATGGTTTTTCAAGATCCTGATTCATCTCTTAATCCAAGATGGAAAGTTGTTAATATTATTGGTGAACCTTTAAGATTGCTGATGGGGATTAAGAAAAGGAAAGAAATCCGAAGGAGAGTCTTGGGGCTATTAGAAACAGTCTCTCTAAAAAACGAGCATTTAGATCGATATCCACACGAATTCTCTGGAGGTCAGAAGCAAAGGATAGTAATAGCAAGAGCACTTGCATGCAATCCTGAAATAATAATATTAGATGAGCCAACTTCTGCCTTAGATGTTTCCGTTCAAGCTCAAATTTTAAACTTATTAAAAGAACTACAAAGGAGGTTTGATTTATCTTACCTGTTTATAACGCATGACTTAAGCGTTATTCAACACATCGGAAATAGAATTGAAGTTATGTATTTAGGTAAAATGGTTGAAGGTGGAATGATAGAAGATGTGTTTTATAATCCTACACATCCTTATACTAAAGCTCTGCTTTCTGCAAGACCAACTTTCGATCCTGGTTCAAGAGCTAATCGGATTATATTAAAAGGTGATGTTCCTAGTCCAATAAATCCTCCGAGTGGGTGTGCGTTCCATCCAAGATGTTTTGAGGATACTGAACATGAAGGATGCAATCTGAATAGTCCTAAGAGAGTAGAACTTGGTGGCAAGCATTACATGTATTGTAGACCCTTAAGTGATAAACCTAAATCCTACGAAGGAATGGAATACATCTCAGATTAGTTATTTTTCTGCTTGAAGCTCTTTTTCTTTATCATTTTTTCATTAAACAATCTATTTTATATTATATCGCAGATTATTCAAGAAAATATCCAATGTTAGCGACAATTTCATAAAAAAAATAAATAATATCACATTTTACTAATTAATCATGTCCAAAAAATCACAAATATATGTTGTGAAAACATCCCCTAAAACGGTTTTAGAGGATTATAAGAAATTAATGCATTTAGCAGAATATAATAAGCATTACGATAAAAAATCTAAAAACATACTAAAATTAAATTTAAGCTGGTCAAAATTTTTCCCATCATGTTCTAGCCCCCCATGGCAAGTAGAAGGAGTCATTAAAACCATGCTGGATGATGGTTACGAACCAAAAAATCTCTTTACCGCTGAAAATCGAACTGTGGTGACCAATATAGAAAAGGGATTAAAAGGAAATAAGTGGAGACCAATTATAGATAAATATGGAGTATGGTTCATACCTTTAACTAGAATTCCTTTTGTACCGTATGAATCCCTAAAGCACCGATTTGTTACCTTAAAAAATAAGAAATTAAACGTTCTAGATTCGAAAATATTTCCAGAAGGATTTCAAATTCCGGAATTTTACGTAGGAAAGCCAATAATTCACTTGCCCACAATGAAAACTCACGGTCATACAGGAGCAATTGGAGGTTCATTAAAACAAACAAAGGAAGAATTAAAGAATGGGGGGATAACATGCGCTATGAAAAATGCTTTTGGAGGGTTATTGACGAAGAGAAGGCATTTTAGTCATCAATTTTTGTCTGAAGTTCTAGTAGATTTATTAATAGTTCAAAAACAAATTCATCCAAACATAATGGCAATAGTAGATGGAACTGTATGTGGAGATGGAGCTGGACCAAGAACAATGATTCCTCGGATTAAAAATTATATCCTCGCTGGATACGATCAAGTTGCTGTTGATACTGTAGTTGCAAAAATGTTAGGATTCGAGCCATTAAAGCTTCCTGCTATTAAATTAGCTCACGAAGAAGGATTAGGATGTGGTGATTTCGAGGATATTGAGATTATTGGAGAGGACGTATCGGGAATAAATTGGAATTTCAAAGTTAAACGAAGTTTAATAATATGGGGAGATCAGATGGTTAGAAAAGGGTCTTTACAATTTTTAAATCCTTTATTACATAATAAAATCTTTTTTACACTACCAATTTTAGGATCTTTAGTATTTCATGATATGTTATGGTATCCAACAATCGGAAAGAAAAGAGTTAAAAAATTCTTTGGAACAACTTGGGGAAACCTTTTTAAAAATTATCCAAAAGATTAGAATTTAATTTTTTGATGTCTTTTAGGATTTCATCAACAACATTATCAGTATTAAAAATAAGTTCCTTATCAATACGAATATGCACCAAAAATTCAATTGACCCTCCTTTACCTAATAAAGGAGACGTGATCAACCCTTTAGGATATAATAAGTTCAATTTGCTCCATTCGATGAATTCTCTCAAAATTTCTCTTAAATATTTTCAAATCCTTTATTATTTTAAAGCTTTTTTCCTGATGAAAATTGGTTTCAAAGAGAGGTTTAACTAAAACTATTACATCTCCATCTTGATTTAAAAAATTCTTGATATTTGGGAGAACTGACCTAAGTGAAGAAAAGGTTAAATCGACAGTAACAATATTTATTTCTTCTGGTAATGACTTTAGTTCCCTTGCATCAACTCCAAACAATTCTACAACCTTATCATCTTTACAAGTTAAAGAAGGATGAAGTAAGTTATGACCTGTATCAACTGTATAAACTTTTGAAGCACCGTATTGCAACAAACAATCTGTAAATCCTCCAACTGATGCACCAATATCGACGCAAATTTTTTCCTTAACATCGATCGAAAAGCTATTGAGCGCCGCTTCTAATTTTATACCTCCCCGTCCAACATAAGGAAATTTTTTAGTAAGTTTGATTTTCGAGTTAATTTCAACCTTTTTGCTAGGTTTTAGAATTTTCATATCATTTACTAGAACATAACCACTTTTAATTAACCATTGTGCCTTGGTTCTGCTTTCTACTAATCTCTTCTCCACTAATACAATATCTAAGCGTTCTTTCATCTCTTTAATCTTAAAAATCCAAATTTATAATTCTAAATAATGAGAATACCAATAAATCTAGTAATTTTGATTCTTTAAAAATAATGAGATTTAAATCCTTAAAGTGAGAATTTAATTAACCATGTATTCTTCCTTAGCTGAAAACCTTTTTTTTAGTCGAATCATCAATATTAAAAAGAAGTTTCTAAATCAAGAATTAAAATTTTTAAAACTCTTCCTTGAGACGACAAACATATTTCCAGTGAATGTGATACTGATAGATAGTTTTGTTTTCTTTTTTGTAAAATCAGGAGACTACTTCACAGCTAAATCTCATTTAAATAAATTACGGCATATTATCAAAAGTAGAAAAATTTCAGTTATTAGGGCTGAAACTACATTAATTAAATTAATTTTCAGCTTTTTTGATGATATTTATATTCATAATGTAAGAACGAACGAGAATTCGAAAGGAGAGATAGTAGAAGTATTATTTTTAAGCAACAAAGATAGAGCCATTGCAGTGGGAAAAGAAGGGAAGTATATAAAAACTGTAAACTATCTATTTAAGAATTATATATCATTAAAAAATCCTGTCAATAAAACTGGAAGCGTTCCGTTGGAGGTAAAATGTAGCCTCACTTCCGTATGAATAAAGTTAATGCTATTTTTTTTCTTTTTCCTTATTTTGCTCGATTTTATATGCTAATTTGGAACTGATTTTACCTAATAAAGCCTTTAACGACGCTTTCCAACCCCACTTTTTATATAGTTGTCTAAGAACCAAACTGAAAATTAGAAATGTTGATACTACAGCAATCCAAATAGTTACCAAGTCTAATTTTTGATAAAAGATGAAATATAAGAAATTATGCCCTAAATAGACAGTAAATGAATAATAGGAGAAATAGAAAAATATACGATAACTTTTCTTAGTTTTAAATATGTGATATTCCTCAAGAATTATTAAGATCATTAATACTAATAAATCAATTCCGATTGCGTAAAATAACCAAGAAAGACTACTCCTGGTCAGAAATGATGGAAAGTCGAACAGTATACCGAAGGATATTGAACCTAAACTAATAACACTTATAGGAACAATTATCTTCTTTTTTAAAAATCTCCTCTTAAGTTCAGGAAGTTTGTTGTTTTTAATGTTATATATAATGTCACCAAAAACACTTCCAAAAAGAAAAAATGAGAAAAAATTGAATAATGGATCTTGACTATAATCGTTGTAAAAAATATGATAAAAAATCCCTTGAAGACTTAATTGATCTTTATATGGAAAGAGTAGTACATAAAGATACTGACTGGTAAACCAAATCACCACACCAATTAAAATTCTTGTTATTTTTGAAAATTTAAATAATGGCCACATTATAAACAGTGAAAAAGCAGCAGTCATAAGCACAAACCACGTCCAAATCCATGATAACCAACCCTTAGTAAGAGCTATTGCAGTATTATAGATCATCGCTATTATTAGTAAAAAAAACGCCCGTAGAAAGTAAGATGTCTTTATCCTTGAATAATTTAGTTCATTACTTTCCTTAACCCGAGATAATCTGTTGCGGTAAGATAGAGTTATACTAACACCCGATATAAATAAGAATCCACCGGCTCCAATGGGATCAAATATATAAAAAGTAAATGTTCTTACCCAAAGATATTCTGGTTTAATCCACCATTCTATTAAATGGCCGAGAAACATCCAACTCATACATAATCCGCGAAAAATATCAATACTTTTGAGTCTTTTCATTAATTTTAAAAAAAAATTTGTGAATTAAACTTTAGTATTTAGAATTTAATTCTAAACTAATTAAAATTTTTTCTATTATCGATTAATGTAGCAATTCCCAGACTCAACCTACCTATTTGTGCTTTTATGGAAAAATTAGAGCCGAATTTGTTATAGATACTCCTCAAGGCAAAACCTATGATGAGTATTGTTGCTGACATATAAATCCAAATGTTAAATGGATACAAACTATCTAAAAATAGAAAATATAATAAATTATGTAAGAGGTATACTGTAAAGGAGTAATAAGAAAAATAAGAGAGAAATCGGTAACTTTTTTGAGTATTAAGCATTCCAATTTCTTCTATTCCTAATATGAATGCAAACATTATTAATTCAATTCCTAAAGAATAAAAAAACCAAGAAAACGTTCGATGATGTAAAAAGTTTGGAAATTGAAAGATAATCCCAAATACTATCAAAATTACTCCTGATATTAATGAGGGAATTAGAAAATTTCTTTTAAATACTTCTCTATTAACCATTTTGTTATCATCTGAATATAAATCGTAAAGAACATCTCCTATAACAGTACCTATAACAAAAAATGTAAAAAACGATAATATCGGGTCTAATTCCAGGTTATTGTACAATACATAATACAAAACGCCAAAAAGATTATTCTGACCAACATATCCCAATAAAAAAGTTATTAATATTTGGTTTAGAAACCATAAAATTATTCCAAAACAGATTCTAAATACCTTTGATGTTTTAAACAACGGCCAAATCATAATAAGAGAAATTGAAATTGTAAGAAGAATAAACCAATTCCATATTATAGATAGATCATGAAATATTAGTGCAACAAATGTGTTATAAAGCAAAGAAATTATTAAAATAAAAAAAGCTCGAAGGAAATACTCGTTTCTTAGAGTTTTTTTACTGTAAGATTTCGATATTTTAGCCTTTTTAGTTCTGTTTCTATACGATAAAATTGCACTTACTCCAGAAAGAAATAAAAAGGCTCCCGATCCAAATGGATCTCCAATTGCTCTATATATATCAAAGAACCACATGCCCTCTTGAGTAAGGTACCACTCCGTCATATGACCTACGATCATATGCACCATGCTTAATCCGCGCAGTATATCGATCGTTTTAAATCTTTTCAATTACAATATCCCCAAAGTCCAAGTGATATAGATAGAAATAATTTTTAAAATCTTATTAAGTGTAATTTGATGAAATTATTCAAAATTATTAAATTTTTCAGCTATACCTAATAATATCTTATTTCATTAATCAACCGAGTAGATTCTTTAAGTGAAATTTCACCGTATAAGACTTTTTCAGCAATTTCTCCAAGCATATTTATGTTTTCGTCAATCTTTTCAAAATCCCTTTTGAATACCCCTTCATTTTGTAATTTATTTAATCCTTTTTGTTTATAAATCGAGGTGTAATTTTTCTTGTTTACTTCAATACCTTTCCTAAATGCTAAAATTAATGCCGAGATTTCATCTTTAGAAAAATTTCGTTCTTTTTGTTTTTTAATTATTCTCATTTTCGAGGATTTGTATTCATTAATTAAAAATATATTAACATTCTTTCTCCCGTGTAAAATTTTAAAAATATTTTCTATTAATTCATATGTAAATGATGATACACCCATTCCTAATTTAAAAGTTAACTCCATTAAATTTGGATTGCTCTCTTGAAAAGTATGAATATATTTCCTTATAGCTACCAATAAATCGTCTTTTTCATAACAACAAAAAGAATCTAAATAATAATCATCTAAAAAAATCATCAATCCAATTTTTTTTCCCGGATCGATTGAAAAAGTTAAACTTAAGTAGTTATTTTTAGATTCTATACGATAAGCTGCAATTACTCTTAGTAAATATAGTTCGATTTTCTCGCCTTTCGAATATACAAGAAATTTTACCTTAAGATCTTTATTATAATACTTTTCAAATTCATCCCGCGTTGTTAAGATAATGGATGGAGTGTTTGGAATTTTATTTCCAGGATTTAATATTTCAGCTTTAATTCTTTTTTCAATTAATCTTTCATTTATTATATAAAAAAAGTTCAGATTCTCTGTTAAGATATATAAAGGTTGATTTCTCAAATTAATTATATAAATTAAAGAAACAATTAAAAATTTCTAATTATGAAATTTCCCCTAACTGAAGTAAATGAGTTCTTTAAACCTACTGATGCCAAAGAGAGAATCACTTCATTATGGGGAGATTTTGGTGTTGGGAAAACTACATTATCACTTCAAACAGCTAATATATATGCTTTCAATAAAAAAAAAGTGCTTTTCATATACACAAAACCAAATCTTCCATTCAAAAAAATTAATGCTGTGTTTGAAAACAATTTAGAGGATGTTTTAGAAAATATTTTATTTATTCATACCATGAATTTTGACGATATATTCAATTTTATTTTTAATTTGGAATTTGCGGTTCTAAATGATTTAAAAACTAAAAATGGGACATTTAATTTAATAATTATAGATTCTATGACAGATTTATATCGATTAGAATTAAATCATGAGAAAAAAGGAAAAAATTTTATTCTGAATTATAGACTAAATCAATTGTTAGCTAATTTAGTTAATTTAAAACAAAAGTATGAGATAGGGATATTGATTGTAAATGAAATTAGTAAAAGAACTCAAGAGGGGCAAACTTACGAGGTGGAAAGCGGTGGTAATGTAATGCAATATTGGGTGACAAATTCTATCAAAATCGAACGAACAGATGTAGCAAACAACCGAAGGTTAATTTTACATAGGGGAAATGATAATATCTCATTTCTACTAAATTCTATGTTAACTAAACGCGGTTTTGAATAAAAAAATATAAAAGATTTTCAATTATAGCTCATTATTTTAATTCGAGAACTAAAATATAGAAACACCAAATGAGTTGTTTTAATGAGCGAGAGAAAAGAAAATATAAAATTATCAAAATGGTTGGATAGTGATATTCCACATTCGTTTTCAGATAGAGACGAATTAATTGAGATTATTGAAACAATTGCTGAGGCAACGATTCCCATAAGGGGTTTGTTAGAAAGGGGAATAACTTCACGCGAAATCGAACAAAGAATGGAAATTGAAAATGTAGAAAAGCAGACTATCAATCTTTATGGGGAATCCCAAATTCATGAGGATGTATTAACTCATAGCATTATCCTAAAAGCACTTCAAGATTGTGACGTCAATTTTCTATTTGTTGCTTCTGAAGAAGCTGAACCTGTTCTAGGTAGTGGGAAGTTTGGAATTACAATAGATCCCGTAGACGGTTCATCTAATGTTATAGTTAATAGAACCGTAGGGACGATAGTGGGAATATATAATGAAATGGGAACTATTATTTGTAGTTTCTATGTTCTTTATGGGATTTACACTAACTTAGTTTTAGCTCTTAATGGTAAAGTTGCAGAATTCATTCTGGATACCTCCCCATATAGTATGACTTTTTACCATTATATCTACCAAGAAATAAAGCAATTACCAAATCAAGAAGTGGGAGGTATTAGATGTCTGGGAGGTGATTCTTCAAATTGGTCAAGTAAATATATCGCTTATCAACAAGCATTAATTAATCATGATTTTAAAGATCGCTATAGTGGAAGTTTTGTAGGGGATTTCCATGCGATCTTAACCTATGGCGGAGTTTATGCATATTTTCCTTTACCGAAACCTAAAATTCGTATTTATTACGAATGGCTTCCACTAGCATTTATTATTAAGACTTTAGGAGGAGAATTTTATATTATCGATAGTACTGATAATGATGAAAAAATTAAAAAAATTGAAAGCATTGAGCCGTTAACCAAAGAAAATGTCTATACGATTCATTCGATAACTTCTGGGGGGATTTTAGGGAGCAAAAAGCCAGTTAAACTTTATAACTCATCATAAATTAACAATATCTTTCTAAATCAAGAATAAATAAACAACGAAAGAACATCAAGTATGAAATTTGAAGTAACTCGTCTTAAAAGGAATAATTTTATATTAAAACAAGAAGGATTAGCCAAATTATATTTATATAAGGACGATAGTGTTATTATTCCCTCTAAATCGATGAAGGTGTTTTATAATGAAAAAATGGAGATAAATAGAGACATCTCACTCTTGGCAATAAAAGCATATAATAACATCATTAACCAAGAATCATTAGAAATTGTTGATAGTATGGCCGCGTCTGGGGTGACTTCTTTAAGATTATTAAAAAATTCTATAAATATCGAAAAAATATACATAAACGATATTAATCCCGTTGCTGTTAAATTAATTGATAAGAATCTAAGACTGAATGGTATTGCCTCTAACCGAATCGCCCTTTCTAATAAAGATGCTAACTTATTATTTGCTGAAATTTCACAGAAAAATCGATTGCCTGATGTTATTTCTATTGATCCCTTTGGTACACCCAATGTTTATGTTGATACTGCTTTTAAAGCAATAAAAAAACATGATGGATTATTGTGTATTACTGCAACTGACACAGCAGTTTTATTCGGAGTAAGACCAAAAGCATGTGTTAGAAAGTATATGTCTAAGCCAATTCATTCAGAATATTGTAAAGAGGTTGGAGCTCGAATTCTACTCTATTTCATATCAAGAATTGCGAATATTAACAATAATGGCATAACACCCCTTTTAACATTTTATTCTAATCATTTTATTAGAGTGTTTGCTCTAACATACAGTGGGAAAACGAGAATTCAGAAAAATTCGTTAAATAGCTATGGATACCTAATCCACTGTAATAAATGTGGGTATCGAACTACTGTTAGTGAATATAGATTAGGAAATCCCCATGTCTGTCCGTTATGTTTAAACAATGACCATTTATATTACTCTGGACCTTTATGGATAAAGGAAATCCACCAAAAACCTTTTTTAGATGAAATTATACAACTCAATGAACAAAATGCAATCGGTAACAAAAAACGGATTGAAAAACTCATCAATTACGCCCTTCAAGAAATTGGTATGCCCATTTCCTATTATAACCTCCATAAACTCTGCCAAAAATTAAAACTCTCGTCTATTCCCAAACTTGATAATTTGATAAATCTAATAAAGGAAAATGGGTACACAGCATCAAGGACTCATTTCGATTTTCTATCATTAAAAACCAATATGAGAATAGAGGATTTAAAATCCTTACTATTAAAAATTGAAAAATAGGTTCGACTTATAAAAATGCCAAAGAGCTCAGAGGAACACAGAAATGAGGCAGTATATAGAAAAGCAAAAAAAGAAGGATATCGGGCACGGTCAGCATTTAAATTACTTGATGTTCAAAAAAGATACAACATTTTCAAAAGAGTTTTTTATATTTTAGATCTCGGAAGTGCTCCTGGTTCTTGGCTTCAAGTAGCTAAACAATTCAGTGAATCCAATATTGAAAAATATAATGATAATTATTATCACCGAGATCATTATAAAATTATGGGTGTAGATACTAAAAATTTAGCCCCTATTGAAGACATAAAAATAGTTAAAATGGATTTTACCGCTCCCGAGTTTCAAGTAGAGATTGATAATTATTTCAATAGAGAAAAACTTGATCTCATTCTTTGTGATGCTAGCATTAATAAATCAGGAAATAAATTTAGTGATCAAGCAAGGCAAATTAAACTATGTTACAATGTCCTTGAGCTTAGAGAAAACCTCAAAATCAAAGGAAATTTCTTATTAAAAATATTTCAAGGAGCAGATTTCGAGAATTTCTACAAAAAGATGAAACAACATTTTATGGTTGTGAGAAGTTTAAAACCTAAGTCATCTAATAAAAAAAGTAACGAAATCTATTTAATTGGTTTAAAGAAGAAGTATTAACATTTCACAGATCTTCAATATCTTCAAAATTTATGTTATAAACCTTCCCTTCCAGAGTAGTTTCTATCCAATTTGATAACCAAGGGCAATGTAATGGATTATAACGATCAAGGTTAGTACTATTACATTTATTCGCAAAAGGACAGATTAAACATGGTTGGCGTGAAAAAACATCTAAAATGAAATCGGCTTTATTCCTATCAATTTTCCGATCTTTAATTTCTACATCATAAGATTCATTTATGGTTATGTGTTTTGTCCACGAGGCCTCCATTAACTCTCGATTTACTTTTATTTTTGATTGTAGTGATAAGGTATTTAGAATTCTATCGAGATCGATTCGTTCCTTCTTTGTTATCTCTATTAGTTCCTCAAAATAAATATCCTTTTCTCGTGAGATAATATTGAGAACTATTCGTTCATCCTTTTTTAAACCACGAGCCTCTTCTCTTTTCCTTTCCTCTATCCTTTCCAATCTTCGTTCAGATTCAGATGTTCCTTCTTCTTCCGTACCTTCGACTCTCTCCTTTACTTTACACTTATGTCGGCTAAGATACGCAAAACTGTTTCCACAATACGGACATACTTCTTTCTTTTTTTTTGCCATTTTTAGAGGACGAAAAAATTATTATCTAATTATATAAAAACAAATGTTAAAATTAATATAATTAATAGTCAATATTTAATCAAAAATTAATTTTACGATTTATTCTATCATCAATAAAAATAAGTATTACCTAATTAAGTTTTTATTGTTTATTTAGAGATTCGAAATAATTATTAGCTGAGAATGTTAAGAGACCGACTTATTATGGGGGAAATATTTGAATTTAATATAATCGATAAGAAAAAAATCATTAGTAAAATTGAAAGAACAAAACATGAAAAAACTATAATTTCAACTGGTTCCAAGAATTTTAATAAAATAATTGGTGGTGGCTTCTTTTCAGGTAAAGCATATGTAGTTTTTGGAGCTAACAAAACAGGGAAAACTCAGATATGTCATCAATTATCAGTACAGGTTTTTGAAAAATCCTTTAAAGTTGTTTATTTAGATACAGAAAACACCTTCCGTCCCGAAAGAGTTCGACAGTTAGCAGAATCCAACAAATACAACAGTGAAAAGGCATTAAAGAATATTTACGTGTCAAAAATTATGAGTAACAATGCTCTTTTATTAAAACTTAATGAATTGGATTTAATAATAAAATCCAATAACATAAAACTATTAATAATCGACTCTATTAATAACTTTTTCAGAATTGAGCGTAGCGATAACAAAATATCCTTCTTAAAAGCAAAAACCACATACCTTAAAATTTTAGAAAAGGTAAACAATTTAACTCAGCGGTTTCAATTAATTACAATTTTAACAGCTCAAGTAGCTCCAAATTTTATTGAAGAAGCGGTTGTTAAAGAGTTTCCTGTTGGAATACAATATTTAAATCACTTTTTCTCGGAAGTATTATATTTAAGCTATAAGGAAAAGGATATGATTTATATTCATCTCGTAAATTCTCAATTTCTTCCTGAGAAAAAAGTAATATATACTATTACTAAACGGGGAATAGAAGATTATAAAGTGTAATTTCTTAAAATCTTTCTTTAAATGCTTCAAGTGTCAAATAATTAAATTTATCTGAAATTTTTTTGGTGTTAATTAAATATAACGGTATTTTTATTTTAGGTATTAACCACTCGATTATCTGCAATGCATATTGTAATTTTTTTAACTTAATTGGATCAGCTAAATAATTCTTTTCATTATTTGGTTTACTATATTTTCCCACAATATCGTTGAAATCCATACCTATTAAATATAGTTCTTGTTGAGGTAATAAAAAAGATACTATAAAAGTTAAAATCCTATCTCCATCTGTAAAGCCCCCGGGATTAATTAGATATTGAGTTGATTCTGCTTGTGTTGTCCCGATTATTTTTGTGAAGTTAATAATTGTGTTTTTAAAATGCTCTAAAAGAATAATATTGTCTCCATGTGCATGGACGATCACATATTTCGCCTTGAGGAAATCTCTTTTAGTGATACCATCTAAATCAGTTATAATACCATCAATCGGTATGATTCTCTCATTCAACAATTGAGCAGCTCCATCAGCAGCTAAATTCACACAGTTATTAAAAAAGTTTTTTCCTAAATTACTTAGTATAAAATCAACTGATTCTTCTAATGAAGGACCACAACCAAAAACACAGATATGTTCTTTTTTTTGGAAATTTTCTTTAAAAGAAAGCAAAATCTCCTCAAGGTTATACGAGTAGTGTTTTTTTTCTATAATACGAGATAATATATCTCTTGCTTCTCGATCTTTTTGAAGATCAAAATTAAAATCATTTATTATCTTACGATACCACGCTCTAAATTCAATATGAGATTCAATTTGAGTCTTAAGTGAATTTTTCATATATATCGTTATTTACTTTTAAAAAATATATCTCAATAAATAAATTTTAAATCTATGATATAATTAACTTTATCATATCATTAAATTCAATATTATATAAAATATTAAAATTATAACAAAGAGTTGTAAAAAGTATGGCAATTTGGTATACTAAAACCCATCAATGGTATAATGATGAAACTGGTGAAGTAGGAATTACTCCTTATGCCGCTGAGCAATTAGGAGAAATTTCGTTTGTGGATGTAGATGCCCTTAAGGGTGCTGAACTTTCTCAAGTAAAAATGGATGGAAACGAACCTTCCTCAGATCCAATAGACGCTACAGTGGAATCAAGCAAAGCAGTTGGAGATGTTTATTGTCCTGTATCAGGCACAGTTAGCGCTGTAAATAGCGATTTAATGGATGAACCTGAAAAAATTAACGAAAATGCGCTTACTGCTTGGTTATTTAAGATTGGTGCTTCCAATTGGGATGCCGAGAAAGGTAATTTATTGGATGAAGCCGCTTATAATTCCTTTATTGCATCCCTCGGTTAAATCATATTTTAAAACTCAAGAGAAATTTAACTAATTTTTATTTTTTTTCTTTACCTTAATAGAAGCGAGGAATTCTCAATTTTTCAAAAGTTTAGAATTTTAATAAGACAACTATTCTTGCCACAAATTCTTTGTTAATCCAAATTCTCGCAACTAGGATAAATCGAAATATTGTGCAACATGTAAATTTGATTTAATTACACATTAAATAATTTATTACCTAGTTTAATCGATATCATTGCCTGTAATGTAAAAAAGGAAGCCAATATTAGAAGAATACCTACAACTAAATATCTAACTGCTACACTCTTATTATATACGAATTTAGATGCTTGGTATAATAAAATAAAGCCAATAGAACACATAAAAATAAAAATAGAAGCAACTACACCTTCAATTATGAATGACTCGTTTATATCAGGATATAGAAATCGGGGACTACCATCTTGATAAGAACCCAAAGCAGGAACTTCTCTAAATACTAGATAAACTATTCCAGTCTGCAAAAGGAACAGAATAATGTAAACTCCTATTACAGCTATTGATTTACCTGGAAGAGGAATTCCCATTCTGGGTTTTTTTATATCTGGAAACAAAATTTTTGGTTTTCTGAAAGTGTTGCCAAAAATCCATGGTGTTCTACTTTTAATTTTTTCAAATACAGTCTCCGAGCCTAATACTTCATCTTTAGCTGCTTTTACTTTATTTCTTCTTTCCTCTTGCATAGTAATCTCGAAATTTATTTACTTTGATTTATAAATTTTTTTTAAATTAAAATTTTGTTAAAAAAGAAGTTGTTATTCAAGATATCTAGTTTAAATTCTGGAGTAATGCAATTAAAAATTTCCAAATTTTCGCAACGCTTTTTATTTTAAGTCGTTCGTCAGGAGAATGCCCACCAAGTACATTTGGTCCTAATGATATCATCTCCATATCTGGATAATAATAACTATAAAAGGCACATTCCAATCCGGCATGAATCGCTTGGATAATCACATCTTTATCAAAAAGATTTTTATATACGTGTTTAGATATTTCAGTTAGCTTTGAGTTAAAGTTTGGTGGCCAACTTGGATAAATAGTAACTATCTTAATGATTATATCTAACCCAGACATTTTTAAGAGGATCTTTAGCTTCTCAAATAAAGTATCTTTATCATATTGTTCTAAACTTCTTGTGCTAACTTTGAATTCGATTATGTTTTCTAATGTGTGCACCACTGCAAAATTCAGTGATGTATGAACTAATCCTTCACTTGTAGGGTGTAATGAAATAGGTCCATTTGGTAATAAATAAAAGAGATCAAATAATATATTTTGGAAATCCTTTGAAAATGTTGTTTTATCAGTAAAATCTCTCACTAGATCTATTGATATTACTAAGTTTGAATCTGTTCCTTCATAAAGATTTTTAATGTTAGGGATTATTTCGTTTAAGAATGCTTCAAGTTCATTCTTTTGGCTCTGTTCAATAAAGAAAATAACATGGGCTTCCCTAGGGATCGCATTAGTTAAGTTTCCTCCCTCTAGAGAATTAACTAAAATATTAAATTTCGAATTTATTTTCCAAATGATTTCAGTTAATATTTTTAAAGCGTTCCCTCTTTTTTTGTTAATATCTCCCCCTGAATGACCACCAAGTAGTCCAGAAATGGAGATTTTTATCGCTTTCAAATTCTGGTTGCTTAATAATTCTCTCTCGTAACTTACTTCAACTTTAAAGACCCTTCCTCCAGCACACCCAATGGTGAATCTGTCATCTTCTTCTGAATCAAGGTTTAACAAATATTTTCCACTTATTAAATTTTTATCCATTTGGCTCGCACCAGAAAGTCCTCTCTCCTCATCAACTGTAAATAATAAATCTAGATTAAGGGTATCAAAATCTAGGCTTCCATCATGTATTTTTTTCATAATCGCAAGCTGATATGCGATCCCAACACCATTATCTGCACCCAATGTCGTTCCTTCAGCAGTTAACCATCTCTCGTTTTCAATTTCAATCGTTTTTAATTTTAAGGGATCTTTTGAGAAATCGTGCTGTATATTTTCATTTTTTTCACATACCATATCCATGTGGCTTTGTAGTACGACTCCTAATTTATTACCTTCAGAGTCTCTGTTTGAAGGAATTCGTACAACTAAATTTTTTATTTTATCAACTTCAGTTTGAAACCCCAATTTCTCTGCTTCATTTTTAATATATTCTCTTATCTTATCTTCATATGTCGAACATCGAGGAATTCTCGTAATTTCGTAAAAATATTGCCAAAATTCTGAAGGTTCGCCAAAATCTTTTAAATTTTCTATAATTATCGCTTCCAATGCAAATATAAATATGAATTATTTTTTATTAGTTATACAAAATAATATTTAATTCCTTATAACAATTGTATTAGAGGTTATAAAATGAGCAGTTGGAAAGATTTATATTCAGAAGTTAAGCGGCGTAAAATGGAAGCACTTGATAAAAAAGATGTCGTACAAGCGGTTGAGA
>JAGXNP010000030.1 GCA_019894885.1 Promethearchaeota archaeon
ACCATGTGATGAAGGTTATATAATCAAGAATGGTGAAAAATTTAAGGTAGTTTATGTAGGCAAATTTTCTGGAGATATAAGTCATGAAGTAGACAAACCTGGACTTATGGAAGGCGATGAGGTTAGCTGCGAAATCGATTGGGAGAGACGATATACATATATGCGATACCATACTGCTTGTCATCTCGTTTCAAATCTACTATTCCGGAGAGCGAACGCTAAAATCACAGGCAACCAGATTGAATTGGACAAAGCAAGAATGGATTTCTCAATGGAGGATTATTCACCTGAAAAGTTACATTCTTATATCGAGGAATCAAACGAAATAATTAAACAAGACCTTCCAATCTCTATTGAAAGGATGTCTAGGGCCTCTGTCTTAGAAGAACCCGAGCTTGCGAGATTAGCAATAGGCTTACCTAAAAATTTACAAGAATTCCGCATAGTAAAAATTGGAGAAATCGATAAACAAGTTGACGGTGGAACCCACGTTAAGAGTCTCAAAGAAATTGGCGAAATAGAAATGACCAAAACGGTCAATAAAGGAAAAGAGAATAGGAGATTATATTTTATACTCAAATAATTTTAATTCAAGAAGGACGACAATCCAAGAGCATAATAGATAATAGCAAAATAAAGATATAAGTTCTATATTGCACTTTCATTTGTTCTTTAATAACTTCTTCCTCAGAGTCTTCAGCTTTCTTGGATTTAGCTGGTTTGAGTTCTTCAGTCATTTGTTTATAGTTACTTTTTTGACGATTGAAATATAATTAAGAACAAAGATTACATTTATAATTTAAAATAATTATTTTTTTACTTTCTCAATTTGATTCTAATGGAAAATCGTATCGAATAATTGTTACTTTTTATAAAAACAATAACGAGCTTTATACAATTATGAAAAATATCTGTAAGGATTGTGGAAAATGCTGTATTGAAACAGAGATGCTCTTATCTATCAATGATATTGATCTTATTAAAAATAATAAACCTAAACATTTTAAAATAGTCAATTTTGTCCGCAAAACCGAAGAAGGATTTAACCAATTGAAAAATCTTAAAGGATACTGTGTGTTCTTTGATAATGCTGCTAAATTGTGTACAATTTACGATGTGAGACCACAAGGGTGCCGTTTTTATCCACTAATTTATGATTCGGACAAACAACAATGTATATTTGATGAAGAATGTCCGAAACCCAAATTATTATATCCAGATAAAGAGATCGCTCTAAAAACATGTGAGGAGATTAAAAACTTTTTAGAAAGCCAAATTTTATTCGCTAAATTAAAATGATGGTCTTGATGTGATCTCTACTTGCTTTATAAGAATTAAAAGCATCAGTTATTTTTTCTAATTTAAATTCTTTCGAAATTAGATCTTTAACACTTATTAGTCCCGAACTTAATCCATCAATAGCTTTGTGAAATGGTCCACATCTACTACTATAAATGGTAATTTCTCTTACTACGATATCAGTAAGATTAATTGGTGTGTCTAACCCATGAGTACTTTTAATATGGATTTTACCTCTACTTCTACAGGAAGAAACAATTTCTTTAAGAGCATTTGGATTACCGGTGGTGTCAACAACGATATCGGCACCAAGATTTCCTGTTATTTTTTTTATCCTACCTTCTACACTCTCATTTTCATTATTATTAATTAAATGCTTTACACCAAAATTCTTCGCCAAATTAAGCTTTCTATCTGAGTGATCGATTCCTATTACTTCTAATCCATTGATTATAGCAACTTGACATAGTAATAATCCTAACTTTCCGAGTCCGAAAATTGCAATTGTTTTATCATCGCTTCCTAAAGACATTGTTTCGAAGGTTTGATATGCTGCCGCTAGTGGTTCGATAAATGTAGCTTCTCTATTCGATATATTATCAGGCAATTCGTGTAGTAGATAAGAGTCAACAGCAATAAACTCAGCAAAAGATCCATTAATATCGATTCCCAATGCTTTCCGAGATTCGCACTGTGAGAAGATATCTCTTTGACAGAAAAAGCAGCTAAAATCAATATTGCTATTTATTTCAGAAGTAACTCGTTTTTTTAACCAGTTAGGATTCACTTTTTTATCAATATCTACAACTATGCCTGAAAATTCGTGTCCTAAGATTAGAGGTATTGGTACAGAGAGATGACCATTCGATATAGCCAAGTCTGTTCCACAAATTCCTGCTGCTTTAACTCGAATTAAAACTTGATTATCTTTAAGAACGGGTATAGGAATCTCCTTGATCCTAATCTCTCGCCCATCAAATATAGCTGCTTTCATGAGTAAACTAATTTATTTCGTGTAATAAAATTCTGGTCTTCGATCTTTTAAAATGTTGTTATAAGTATTGATGCTCTTATCCCTAGCTTGATTTACATCGATTTCAGTAAAATCTACAAAAACATGATCTGTTGACGCTGAAGATATTATACTTCCCTTTTGCGAAGTTATCTGACTACCTCCCGTAAAAGTAAAACTATCTGTTCCTCTGGCTTCTTGCCCTATTCTATTTGCTGTTACTGCAAATATATGGTTAACTAAACAATGGATTGTCATAGCATTTTGGCAATAAGGAAGCACTAAGTTAGCGGGATGAGCTATGATATCTGCTCCAAGGAGAGCAAGAGTGCGCATCGTCTCAGGAAAAAACCAATCGAAGCAGATCATAACTCCTATTTTAGCCTTACTAACGTCATAAACCTTTAAAGGCATGTTTCCAGGTGAAAACCATAGTTTTTCTTTATAATAAAGGTGAAGTTTCCTATAAGTGCCAAGAATTTCTTTACTCGAAACAATTAGAGAAGAGTTATATATCTGACTATTTCCTTTCTCAATAAATCCTCCAACAATAATTGCATTTGTTTTATGTGCAAGTTCTATTAAAAATTCAGAAGTTTTACCAGCAGGAAGTTCCGCTAAGGACTCTGCTTCTTTTTTTGATACAAAAGTGTATCCTGTAGCAAATAGCTCTGGTAATACAATTAAATCCGCTTTAACTTTGTCGAGTAAGTCTCTAATTTGTATAAAGTTTTTCTCCTTGTCCCCAAAAATTGGAGAAGTTTGTACGTATCCAATTTTCATGTTTAATCCTTTTTTTTTCTGCTTTCTTTTTCCTTAACTTTTTCTTTTTGAATCCTTCTATCTTTGAGTGATATCCTTTTAGTAGTTCGTTTTACGTATTGATCGTCATATTTTTTCAACAATCCTTCAATATCTCCTATTGATTTCGTTAGTTTTTCAATTGGAATGTCTTCAAAAAACCTATTTTTTTTGAATTTTTTTGCCGGACCACCATTATATATCCAACCTTCTTCTAATTCCTGACCTACCATTGTAGAAGACCAAGTATTTAAAATGCAGTTTTTTCCTATGTGAGTTCCAGGCATGATTATTACGTGTGCTCCAACTCGTACATTTTCTTCGATAACTGTTTTCCTAATAATTAAAAAGTTTCCTATAATTACCGAAGATTGCACTATTGCTCCTTGCCCTACAACAACATTTTTTCCAAATTCTATAAATTCTGTGTCGACCCATCCTTCAAAAAGGGAGTTAGAAAATTTAGTTTTTACGCCAAATATTTTAAAACATATGTTATCTAAGAAGGGAAATGGAAATTTATGTGCGAGCCAAGTTGGCCATTTTTTTATTGTGTTTCTAAGACTCCAATAACGGTAATCCCTATCAGAAGGATCTCTAAGAAACACCCCCTCTCTAGGTTTATGGAAAATGTTAGTGATCACTAACATAATTTTTGCGAAAAAGATGGCGACAAAAACAGTTGTAACATAGATAACGAACAAATAAAGAGGCAGAAATATGTAAAAGTGGAGTGGTCGCGGCTCGTACCATAACATCTGCCAGTACCACCAAATTTCTAAAATAGCTGGAAGTAGGCTTATCCAAATTAAAAAAATGTATGATATCAAGTACTTTTTTTTAACTAAGACTGTCGCACAAAAAGGACCTATACGCATAGAATTAGGAACGCTCATTTCAATCATCCTCGCTCTTTTTTTTAATTAAATACTTTTTATCTTCGTCAATATTAACGTCGTACTCGGTTTCGACTTTTTCTTCTTCGTCAACATCTACTTTTTGAATTATATCTCTCCGCATTTCGGCGTATTTGTTAGGTTTTAATTTCCTTGCGGGGATTCCGGAATAGATCCATCCATCCTCTAATTCTTGATTTAAGGTTGTTACAGACACCGCACCGAGCACTGTATCTTCACCAAAATGCGTTCCAGGGGCGATAGTACTCTGACCTCCTATAAGCGAATAGTCATCAAATCTGATCTTTTTAATGATGAGGTAATTACCTACTATCATTGAACTCATAATAGCAGCGCCCTGGCCAATAGTAACATTTTTTCCAAAAGAAATGAATTCAGCATCACACCACGCGTCGTTTAAATGGCTTGAAAAATCCATCTTTATTCCAAACCAACGAAAAGCTATCACATCAATCCAGGGTAGAGGCCAATTTCTTATTAACCATAAAGTTATCTTCTTTATCTCGGTTCTTAATCGCCAAAATTCAAAGTCAGTATCTCCTTTTTTAGTGCGGAATATTCCTTCTTTAGGGAGGTGAATAAGGTTAATAAAAATAAGCAATAATTTACTGAAGAAGAAGCAACTAAAAATGAAAAGAAAGGAAAATCCTAACAGTAGGAGTGGTAAAAATATTAATCTGATGATCCAAGGTACTGGACTAACAGTGTAACCATACCATAGGGTAGCTACTACTAAACCACTAAACCAGAATATTGGGATATATACAACTAAAAATTTCAAACTTACTCTATTTATTGCTGAGCTTGTTGTAAAGTCTATAATAAACTCAGTATCATCATCTGAATCAGCATCTTCCTTAACAGCATTTTGCTCATCATTTTCTTCTTCTGTCATTTTATTTCACATATGTCTTTAATTTAGCTTTTCTTTATTATTTATTTCTTTTTTATTTGAACTGTTGAGTTTCGCATTTACTTGCCTAATTCTTAGTTCTTCTGCCCTATTCAAATCATCTTCACTAATTTTTATGTATTCCATTAGCTTCTTTTTGAAGATTCGCCTAAAAGGTATACCATGATAGTAATTATCTCCCTTAGTTGTATTAAATTTTGTTGCTGCAGCCATTGGCAATAAATAAGAATTATCTTTTAACTTGCACCCAGGAGCTATAGTGTTAAACCCTCCGAGCGTAACATTATCTTTTACTTTTACTTTAAAATAGACGATGTTACCAAAAACACCTTCAACAACATGAGAAGCTAATACCGAATTCACTCCAATATAACAATTTCTTCCAACATTAATATTTCGATCGTTACTTAAAGATTCTTCAAAAGTTGTGCCTTTATTAATGATGCAGGCACCCACAAAATTAAAAAACCAATTTGCCAGCCAAGGGAAAATTCCTTTCATAAAGGCATTCTTTCCGTATTTAATCATAAAACTTCTGTAGTGGTAATAATCTGCTGTTTTTGAACGAATATCACGAGGAATTATTCCATCTTTAGTCGGGCTTCTTTTCTCTGTAAAATTCCATGAAATTCTTGTAAAAATTCCTAAGAAAAATAGGTGGGATAAATAGAACACAACGACGACAAATGGAAGGGTTAAAAAAATAATTAAAGAATCAAGACTTGTAAGGACAACAATAAAACTATCTACTTCTAAAAATAAGGGTTTTAAAATTAAGAATAGGTAAAACATTAGAGCTATGACTGGCGCTAAATAAGAACCTATATAAATAAAAAAGAAGAAGGCAATATATTTCTGATACTGGAATTGAACAATTTCCCGTTGAAATTCAGGTCTAGAATCACTTGTATCTTCAATCAAAATCTAATAAATTCCTCTCATTTTAAATAAAATATTATTAATTCACTTTATTTTGTCTCTCTAATTTTTCTTCTTCTCGTCTAATTCTTAATTCCTCAGCCCGAGATAAATCCTCTTCGCTCAATTTTAAATAATCCATAATTTTCTTCTTAAATATGCGACGTAATGGCATCCCGAAGTAGTAATTATTACCTTTGGTTTTATTGAATTTAGTTGTCGCAGCCATAGGTAATAAATAAGAATTTTCTTTTAATTCGGCCCCGGGTCCGATTTGATTGAATCCGCCTAGGGTGACGTTTTCCCCCACTATTATTTTAAAGTAAATTATGTTTCCAAATATACCTTCCACTACATGAGTACAAAGTGTGGAGTTAACTCCAACATAGCAATTTTTCCCAACAATTATGTTTCTATCGTTAAGTACAGATTCTTCAAAAGTTGTGCCTTTACTAATAACACCAGCACCCACAAAATTAAAAAACCAATTAGCCAGCCAAGGGAAAATTCCTTTCATGAAAGCATTCTTTCCGTATTTAATCATAAAACTTCTGTAGTGGTAATAATCTGCTGTTTTTGAACGAATATCTCGAGGAATTATCCCATCTTTCGTAGGGCTCTTCTTTTCAGTATACCTCCATAAAATTCGTGTAAAAACTCCTAAGAAAAATAGGTGGGATAAATAGAAGATAACGACCACAAGTGGAATTGTTAAAAAAATAATCAAAGAATCAAAACTTGTAAGGATAACAATAATGTGTTCTACTTCTAAGAATAAGGGTTTTAAAATTAAAAAAAAGTAAAACATTAGAACTATGACTGGTGCTAAATAAGAACCTATATAAATAAAAAAGAAGAAGGCTAAATATTTCTGATATTGGAATCGAACAAGTTCCCGTTGAAATTCAGGTTCAGAATCACTTATATCTTCAATCAAAATCTAATAAATTCCTCTCATTTTAAATAAAATATTATTAATTCACTCTATTTTGTCTTTCTAATTTTTCTTTTTCTTGCGTAATTCTTAATTCTTCAGCTCGAGATAAATCCTCTTCGCTCAATTTTAAGTATTCCATGACTTTTTTCTTAAAAATACGACGTAAAGGCATGCCGAAGTAATAATTATCTCCTTTAGTTTTATTATGTTTTGTCGCAGCGGCCATTGGTAAAAGATATGAATTATCACTTAGCTCACATCCAGGTGCAATATTGTTAAATCCTCCTAGTGTGATGTTTTCTCCCAATTTGATTTCGAAATAGACAATATTGCCAAAAATTCCTTCTACAAAGTGAGATGATAATGCAGAATTAACACCGATGTAACAATTCCTTCCAACATTTATGTTTTTATCTGTAACAACGGATTCTTCTAATGTAGAGCCTCTTTTAATAATACCAGTTCCCACAAAATTAAAGAAAAAATTAGCTAACCATGGGAACACTCCCTTCATAAATGCATTTTTTCCGTATTTTAGCATAAAAGATCTTATATGGTAATAATTAGCGGTTTTGGAAGGGATATTTCGTGGAATTATACCATCTTTCGTCGGACTTCTTTTCTCAGTTAATCTCCAGAAAATTCGAGTTATTGAACTTGTGATAAATAAACGAGATAAATAACTAACAATAATAACTAAAGGTAAAGCTAAAAAAGCCAATAATGAATCAAGATTAGTAAATACCGCAACAAGGTTATCTACTAACAAGACATTTGGTATAAATATATAAATTATGTAAACCATAAAAATGATTCCAGAGACAACATAAGATAAATAATAAATTACAAAGAATATGCTCAAATACCAATGAAATTGGAGTTTAATCTCTTCTTTAGTGACTTCTTCTTTTGATTCTTCATAGTCAGCAGAATCAGATTCTTCAACTTCAATAGTCATAATTTTGATGGTTTTTTAGATTATCATTTATTTTAAAAAATCTTAAGTTATATACTAATTAAAATCTAACGGATTTAAAAAGGAAGAGGTTTCATTATAAATTTAAACCATGAGAAAACATTTAAAAATTAATTCTCGTAAAGATTTTGGCAAATGTTGCTTAGATACTGTTATGATTCTCTCTAAAAATGATATTGATTAGATTAGTAAGCACTTTGGGATAAATCTAAAGAAAGATAAAATTGTTAAATTAATTAAGGATGGATTTTGTCAATTAATTAATTTAGAAAGGCATCGTATTTTTTTAGATACACAGACCAAACTATGTAAAATCTACGATCTACATTCAAAAGGATGTATGTGTTATCCTTTAATCAATGATTTGGATAAAAAATGATGTGAATTTGATACCAATTACCCAAGATTTGACAAGTTTCGATTGGGTTTTGAGGAAGAAAAATCCCTTTGTAAAAAGCTTGAATATTTTCGTGACGCTGAAATAGGAATATGATATATCAGAATTTTATAAGATTCTTCTTTTCATATAATTGTTTGATAAAAAAATAATGAAATTCACCTTTAACAAAAAAATTCAGTTACCTATGTTCTTTATAATTAATAATCAGAATCATTATAATTCTAATTTGGCTTTATTCCATTAAATTACTGAAAGAAAATGAATAAAAAATTATTAAAGTGGGAAATTTTTGGTGCTATTTTCATTAGCATTGTAGGAGCATTATTCCATTTTATGTTTGAGTGGTTAGGGAGTTGGCCTCCCATAGGTGGTATCTTTCCGGTAAATGAGAGCGTATGGGAGCACTTGAAGTTACCATACTGGCCACTAATAATCTACTCCTTAGTAGAACATAAATTTATCACCGAAAATTCAAATAATTTGATATTTGCAAAGACTTTAGCCATTTTAATTGATTTAAGTGTAATTTTAATAACCTTTTATACTTTCACAGCTATTCTAGGAGTTGAACTTTTAATAATTGATATCCTAAGTTTTATTATCGGAGTTTTTATTGGACAATATGTAAGTGCTAAAGTTATGTCATTAGGAGAGAAGCCTAAATGGGTTAGTTATATTTCTTGGATTATATTCATAGCTTTAGGTTTATTGTTCATAATTTTCACATATTTACCTCCAAATCTCCCAATTTTCTTAGATTCTGAAAGTGGAATGTATGGAATAATATGAATGTTTTAACCTACAATTTAAAAAAATATGTTTTCTTATATTTTTATTATTGAAAATGCCTACATTTGATATTGATAAGAAAACCCAGAAAATAATTAATGAATTATATTCTGAACTCCCTACAATTAAATGGAGAAATTGGTTAGATATTAATTCAAAACAAGATTATTTGAATAACGTTTTGAAAAACTCAGGTCTTGAAAATGTAGACGACATCTTTACAAAAATTAAAAGTGAAAAAATTAAATCCAGCAGTCTTTCCATTAATTTAGAGACGCTACTCAATCAAGCTCCAAATGGAGAGCCTTTCATAATATGTCACACATCGGGAACAACTGATAGTAGAATATCTGCATTAAAATGGTATCAAATGACTTTTTCAAATGTAAAAAGATATTGGGCTCCGGGTATGAAAGCGATATTTGAGTCGAGTGGCTTAAAAAAAACCAATTCTGCAGTTATTTTTGTCCCATCTAGATTAGAATTTGATGGGCTTAATAATGTAAATGGGAAAAAATACATCTCTTTATATTCTTCAGAATTCTCACAAAGAATCATGATTTCTATTATTAAACCACGTTCATATTCATTCTTCGAGTATAAAAATGCTACTAATATAGAAGTTATTTCTAAAATTCTTAACTTAGATGAGATTGCAGTTTTGTCTGCTCCCGCAGTTACAATTTTAAAGTGGGCTGATATCAACAAATTTAAAGATGGTATTGAGCGATCATTTAAATCAATAAAAGTTCAAAATAATTCTCAATTAGAAAAATTATTAAAAATAATTAAAACAAATAGTCTAACGACAGCAGCAAAGATAATCCAACAGAAACTATCTAATAAACTTAAAAATGCTACTCTTGTATTCAGCATTAGCTCTCTTTCAGAGAAAGATTGGTTTCTAATAAGAAAATTTATGAATTGGAAACAGGGACATGAAAGGTTCACTAATTTATATGTAGTATCAGAAGTGGGACCGATAGCATCAAGTCTGGGCAATTTTGAAATTTCAAGATTAAATCAAATGTATATGCTACCTTTAACCTTACCAGTTTTGGAGAAAAATGGAGAAAAAGAGATGCTTTCATATTCAAATGAAAAAATGGGGAAACTATTAATATCCAGGATGGAAGGGAAGAATCCTTTAATAAATATTGATATAGGTGATGTCATTAAAATAAAATCGCAGGAATCTATCCCTCTAATAGATGGAAAAATTCTAAGGAACAGTTTTAAGTTGAAATATCCAATCCAAATTAACCAAAAAATTAAGCTCCCTCCTAAGTATGAAGTTATAGTAGGAGATTACTTTGAAATAAAGGGATTGAAATTTCATAAACCACGCGATGTTTTAGAATGTGTAAATAATAATTTTTCAAAAAAAATCGACTCATTCTTACTTTTGATAAATAATAGTAATAGAAAACTTTTAGTTCCTCTCAGCAATAAAATAACCTCCTCCTGTAAGGATAAAGTTGAAGAGTGTATAAGAGATAAATTTGAAGGGAATTATCCTATAAAATTGGAATTTGTAGATACAAATCCAGTAAGTTTTATTAAAGAACGGTCGGTTATGATTAATAATGTAAGAAGTGGCAAAATTCCTAAAGGAATTCTCAAAAAATGGCCATTATACGTTATTAGTTCTTTAAAATAAAAAAATATATACTTTTAATCAAATAGAGAGAATTAATCTTACAATCAAGAAATTTATACGATAGAATCCTGATTCTAACAATAATAATTTTGCTCCTTATATTTCTATTAAATAACAATTATATTAATTGGTTAACGTGTCGCGTCGTTTTGTATATAAACCTTCATACTTATTATGAAGTTCTTTTTCATATTTCCCTTCTTGAATAATCTTATTTTCTATTCCTTCTTCGAAGAATACATTTTTTTTAAACTTTTTAGCTGGTGCTCCTAGATATACCCATCCTTCTTCCAGATGTTGTCCAATAGTGGTCATAGAACTAGCCCCCAAAATCGAATTCTTCTCAATAATAGAACCAGGCATTATAACTGAATGTACTCCTATTTTTACGTTATCTTTAATCACTGTTTTTTTTATTATAAATAAATTTCCAATTATCACAGCCGATTGAACTATACTAGCTTGACCTACAACTATATCTTTTCCGAATTCTATGAATTCTGTGTCTACATATCCTTCAAATAATGAATTACTATATTTTGTTTTAACTCCAAATAGCATTAAGCAGATATTATCAAGAAATGGGAATGGAAATTTATGTGATAGCCAAATTGGCCATTTTTTAATAGTGTTTCTAATACACCAATATCGAAAATCCTTATCTTTGGGATTTCTTAAAAATGTACCTTCTCGAGGCTTATGAATTTTATTAACAATAATTATTAGTATCTTTGCCATAATCAATGAGACAAAAACCATAGTTAAATACATGAAGATTATTAAAAATGGAAAAAATATTACGAAATTTAGGAATTTAGTATCATAAAGCAGGTTCCAATACCACCAAAACTCAAATTGAACTATAAAGAAACTAATCCAAATAATAAAGATGTAAAACGAGATATACCTTTTCTTTAATAAAATAAGAGATATATTTGGCCCCACTCTAATAGCTGAAGGTGTAGACATTTTTAAGCACTTTCCTTGTTGTTATTTAATAAATTATTTTTTTCTTCATCTGAGTTTACATCTTGCTGTACTTCATATTTGGTTTCTGAGATCACATCTGTTTTATATATAATATCCCTTCTCTCCTCAGTATACCTATTAGGTTTATATTTCTTTGCTGGAAGACCGAGATATATCCATCCTTTTTCAATTACTTGATTTAAATTAACATTTGTAAAAGCTCCGATAACACTTTCCTTTCCGAAGATGGAACCCGGAGCTACATTTGAGACTCCTCCAACTACCGTATAATCATCTATTATGACTTTTTTAATAATAAGATAATTACCAACGATCATTGAGCTCATCACGACCGCTCCTTGACCAATAGTCACTTTTCTTCCGCATTCGATGAAATCAGTATCAACCCAAGCGTCTTGAAGGTGACTTGAGAAATCTAATTTAACTCCAAACCACCTAAAACCCCACATTACAATCCAAGGCAAGGGACTTTGATTCATAAGCCAAATTGCCAATTTTTTTAATTCTACCCTAACTCGCCAGAATTCATAATCTTTATCTCCTTCTTCAGCTTTAAATACACCCTCTTTCGGAGTATGAATCAAATTAACAATGATTAGGAATGCTTTTGTAAATATGGCGATACCAAATATAAAAACAAAATATATAGCAAATAGTATAAAGGGTAATAATATTATATTTACAATCCAATTTTCTATTGATAAAACTATGTTAAAAAATGTAGAAACTGCCATCATTCCACTAAGCCAAAATATAGGTATATAAAATGCTAAGAACTTATATCCAATCTTACTTACTGCACTACTTGTAATGAAATCAATAGTATAATCTGCTTTTTCCTCTATTTTTTCATTCAGCTTTCATCACTTCTTTTTTATTCTGATTGTATTCATTAAATAGATCGTCTGCTTTTTTTAACTCTTCTTCAGAAATTTGTAAATATTCTAAAAGGCGTTTTTTAAAAATTCGACGCAAGGGTACTCCAAAATAATAATTATCATTCTTCAATATATTATTTTTAGTTGCTCCAGTTAAAGGTAATAATGTTGCATTATCACCAATTTCTACTCCAGGACCAATACAATTATACCCTGCTGTCGTTACATTATTTCCAATTCTAATTTTAGAATAAGAAATATTCCCAAAAATACCATCAACAGCATGTGAACTAATAGCACTACCAGTCCCAATATAACTATTGCTTCCTATTTCTACGAAACGGTCTCCCGAAAATTCCTCCTCCACCACAGATCCTTTTCCGATTTTGTTCGTTCCTACGAAATTATAGAGCCATTTAATGAGCCATGGAAATGGTCCTCTTAACATAGCGTTTTTAGGATATTTAATCATAAAACTCCTGATATGATAATAATTCAATGTCTTGCTAGGTATATTTCTTGGAATATTTCCAGATTTACTGGGAGATTTCTTTTCAGTAATCCCCCAAAACCACCGAGTAATTAATCCAATAAAAAATAGATGTATAAGATAACAAATGATTATAACTATTGGCATTAGAAGGGACCCAACTAGAGGATTCAATGAAGTGAAAATTGTTACAATATTCTTACTCTCTAGAAAATAGGGTAAATAATAGAGCAAGATAAAGCTCATAAAAATTATAGCTGGAATTATTAGAGACCCATAGTAAATAAAAAAGAACACAAACATATACCAATGATATTGTAGGTTGATTTCTTGATTCAGAAATTTTCTGTTGCTACCATCTGGTTGACTCAATTTATTGATAGTCAATTCATATCCTCTTCCTTATATACGCTCATTTCTATTATTATAATAGCCAATCCAGAAAAAAAATTTCACTCATTTTTCTTTTTTTGGAACCATGGTATAAAGGCGCTTGTTCTTTTCTTATAATCTGCGTATTTATCATCCTTTTCAAAACGCTTATTTAATAATCTAACGCCAGATACTTTTATAATCATGAAATTGATGATTATAGGACCAAAGATCGTAAAAAAACCATAAGGAACATTAATAACCAGTAAATAGAGAGACCACCACATTAAGACTTCTCCAAAATAATTTGGATGTTGTGTATATTTCCAAAGACCCTGATCCATTACCTTGCCTTTATTTTCTGGATTTTTTAAGAATTTCCTTAGCTGATAATCACCAATCATCTCAAAGTAGAAACCTGTAATCCATAGTACTATACCAACGATATCTAACCAGTTGAGAATAGGATTTATGCTTAAGTTTGCAAATAACTCTGGAAAACCTACTAAAAATATTATTAACCCTTGAAATAGATAAATTCGATAGAAACTTTTTAATATTGCCTTATCCCCCATCTTTCTCCTTATTGCTTGATATCGATAATCTTCAGGTTTACCCCAATTTCGAATCATTACATATATCGCAAGACGTAATCCCCAAATACTTACACAAATACTTATAATAATTTTTCTTAACGAAAAATCATATGACAATATTAGACTAATCCAAATAAGAACTAAATATCCTAATCCATAAAAAATATCTATTATCGAGTTGTCTTTCTTCAAAGTTCCAACAATAAACGCTAAGAACAAGAAAAGAAATAATCCTAATATTGATATAAGCATCTCAAATATCAAATTCAATTCACCATCCGTACTATATAAATATTTACTGATTATTAGAGGTTTACATGATATAAATTTGATATTTATAAACTAAAGAGATTTTATTAAATCAACAAACCTTTTTTCTTTAAATAGAATCAATTTATTATAATCTCGACATATTTTCGACTAAATTCATAATATCTATTATAGAAATAATGCGATATAGATTTATACCCAGAATTGTATTTGATACATTGATTCAGTAAATTATACCGCTACTCGAATTTAGTAGTTTAATCAATCGCTTAATATCTTCAAAACCATAATTTTAAATTAGTAAAAAACTTAAATTAAGAATTAGGTTAAGGCAATATAAATTTAGATTTCATTAATAGCACCGATAAAATTAATCGTTTGAATATAATCAAATATAAAGAGTAAAATAATGACCGATAATTCATTTTCGTTAGTAGATTTATATCCTAAGCATGTAATTAACTCTAAAGGTGAAAAAAAAGAGTTTGATGTTTCTAGCATTGCTAAGATTTTAAATAAGGAAACAGGGCTCGATATACATATTGCAGAGAAAGTTACAGAGGATGTCGTGCGTAAAATAATTGGACTTGGTATTGATGAAATAACTACTAACCACATAAGAGAATTAGTGTGTGTAGAACTAACTCAACGAGGTTTGAATAAATATCGAAATTTATTTGCCCGTGCTATCAATTTAGAAGCCATCTCTTTTAAGTTAGACGAAGATTTCATTATTAAATTCAAAGGGAAACAACCAGATTGGGGTCCATTAGGACACATTACATATAAAAGAACTTATGCCCGATTTATTGAAGAGAAGGGGAGGAAAGAGGAATTTTGGGAAACTATTAGGAGAGTCGTTGAAGGTTGTTATTCGATACAAAAAGAACATTGTATGACTTTAAGTCTGCCTTGGAGCGATTCAAAAGCTCAAAGATCGGCTCAGAAAATGTATCAAAAAATCTGGGATTTTAAGTTCTTACCTCCTGGAAGAGGACTTTGGATGATGGGTACTGAATTTATTGCTCGACATGGATCAATGTCTTTAAACAATTGTGGGTTTGCCTCTACTGAAGATATTGATTTAAAATACTCAAAAGCATTCGAATTTGTAATGGACGCTCTAATGCTTGGTGTAGGTGTTGGTTTCGACACAAAAGGAGCAGGTAAAATAATTATAAAAAAACCGAGTGAGGAATCACTTACTTTTCAGATACCTGATAGTAGAGAAGGTTGGGTAGAAGCTCTAAGAATTGTCTTGGAAGCCTTCTTCTTAGGAAAACCCGTTCCAGAGTTTGATTTCAGTTTAATAAGGCCCGCTGGAAAGCCTATCAGAGGTTTTGGAGGAATTGCTAGTGGTCCAGATCCTTTAAAAGACATGCTAACAAATATTCAAAAAATATTAGAAGCTCGAATTGGTCAAAAAATATTGTCACTTGACATATTAGACACTATGAATCTAATAGGGAAATGTGTTGTTGCTGGAAATGTTAGACGAAGCGCTGAGATAGCTTTAGGAGACGCTGCGGATTTTGATTTTATTACTTCTAAACAAGATGAAAAAAAACTTTACTCTCATAGATGGGCAAGTAATAATAGCGTTTTTGCTGTTAAAGGATTAGATTATTCCTTTATTGCTGATCAAATTGCAGTAAATGGAGAACCAGGAGTTTTTTGGTTGGATAACGCAAAAGCATATTCCCGAATGGGAGATAAACCAGATTATAAGGATAAAAAAGCTGCTGGCGTAAATCCTTGCGGAGAACAGACTCTAGAATCGTTCGAACTTTGTTGTCTTGTTGAAACCTTCCCCTCTAGACATGAATCGTACGAGGAGTTTCAAGAGACATTGAAGTTCGCTTATCTCTATTCTAAGTCCGTAACCCTCGTTAATACTCATTGGCAAGAAACCAATGCAGTAATGCTCAAAAATAGAAGAATGGGAGTTTCACAAACAGGAATAATTGAAGCATTTGTTAAAATCGGCAGGAGAACTGTGTTAGAATGGTGTAAAAAAGGATATGAATATCTACAGTCTTTAGACGAACAATATTCTGATTGGCTTTGCATTCCAAAAAGTATTAAAATAACAACTGTTAAACCGAGTGGAACAGTAAGCCTCCTTCCAGGTGTTCCTCCTGGAATCCATTATCCTCATTCTGAGTATTATATTAGACGGATACGTATTTCTAAGAATTCAGACTTGATAGCACCCATAAAAAAGGCAGGTTACTTTGTTGAAGATGATCTTTATTCACCCAATACCATTGTAGTTGAATTTCCTGTGCACGAACAATATTTCGTTCGCTCTAAAAATGAAGTATCTATATGGGAGCAAGCAGAAAATGCAGCAGATTATCAGAGATATTGGTCTGACAATCAGGTGTCTATTACAATTACATTTCAGCCACATGAAGCAAATCAGATCAAATATGTTCTTGAATGCTTTGAAGATAAGCTAAAAAGCGCGAGTTTCTTGCCAATAAAAGAGCATGGATACAAACAAGCGCCTTACGAAGAAATTACGAAGGAGAAATACGAAGAAATGAAGTCTAAAGTAAATTTATTGTTTTTGGATAAAACAAAAGATAGGGCAATCGGCGAGAAATTTTGTGACGCAGATCGGTGTGAAATAATTTTCGAACCTTAATTTCAACTTATTTTTAATTTATATTAGTATAAAGTGAATAAGATTTTTAACCGCAAATCATATTTATTACTAAGAAATTTTATTTATATAATAAGATTCTACTCAAAAGTGATTATTTATGGAACAAGATCCGGAAGAAGATAAAAAAACAAGGAAAGAACGAGAGAAAGCAAGAACGACTCCCACAAAGAAGAAGACAGCAACACCTAAGAAAGAAGCAACATTAAAATCAGGCGATATTCCTAAAACTCCTTCTAAAAAAATCGTATATAAAAAATTGAAAATTAATTTTTGGAGGACTCGGCTACACGACGAGGAGTTAGGAGTACACCAACAATTAAAGTATACTGCGAAAACGCGATGGTTTTCTAAAAGTTTTGACATCGAAGGTGTCATCGAAATTGACGGTCAAAAGAAGAACATTATTGCTTTTAATAAAGTACAATGGGAAGAAAGCCCACTCGAGGAAAAAAGGCTTGTTTGCAGATATTTCACCATAATGGAAGAAACTATGGATTCTAAAGCCAAGGGTGGTAATTTTAAAGGTGGTGTTGAGCTTAGCATAACTCATTCTCTTATTCAAAGTTTTGAAATAAAACACCCCGCCCCAGTTTTCTACGCTCAAATTCCAGGTGTTAAAGTTTTAGTTCGATTCGTTAGGGGTTGGAGATTCATTGGCAGTCGTTGGACATTCCCTCTCCTTCCAGAAGAAAAAGATGATAAACTTCAAATGATCTTAGCTAGAGGTGTTGTTGGTCCGGGCAGAAATTATAAATTCTATATTGGCAAAAAACTCATAGGACGTATAGATGGGCATCCTATTCAAAAAGAATATGAAATTGAAATATTCGACGAAGATTACGCTAAAGATAAAACTTTCGTGCGCTATATGATTTTGTTTGGCTTAGCATGTAATTTCATGGACGGAGCTAAGAAAATCGTTAAGCAATTGTACAAAAAGATGAAATCTACTGGTACTTCTGATTATAAGCCGCCTAAGAGTGAAATGGACCTATTCCGCAACCCAAGAATGATGAGGCGTTAAATTTTTCAGTATTTAGAGATGTTTGATAATCTTCAAGATTATTGATAAAAAAAATAAAATTTAAAATTTTTTTTTATTTCTTAATTTTTTAGGAAAGCATACTTCTTTTCCAACTTATATATCCTTTCGTTTCTTTTCCTCGATAAATAGCTTTTTTACCAGTTTGTTTGTTGTATAGTTTTTGGAGAGTTTCTTCATCGGCTCCTTTTAATACATCTCTCTTTATTTCTTCTTCGACTTCATATTCCTCTTCTATTCGTTTAACGCGTTTGAGTACAGCGAATACTCCATGGTTCCAGAGTACGAATCCTAAGTATATTAGAACTACGATTATGAAAAAGACGATTCCAACAAATAGAACCCATTCTCCAGGATTAAAGCTAGTTAAAATATAAGCCCAGAAATTTGCTATTAATTCCCAGAAAATCGAAGGTAAAATTACTAGTGCGAGTGTAATTAGAAATAGATATATGCTAACAAGGGTAACTGCAATTAAAAGTCTAAGGGTAGTATAATCTTCGTATTTTTTAGCAAGCACTCTGTCCTTAAATAATCGTTGGCATAGTTTTAATATTCCTCCTCTGAATAATACGTAAAAAAGAACTAGTAAGAAAAGATGGAGAACTACTATTCCAACAATAATAAGAGCCCCAGCACCTAACCCCCAACTAACAACAATCTCCCATCTGCCTGATTCTACTAACCACCCTATTATTGTTAACCATATACCTAAAATCGTTATAGCAGAAGCTATGATGATCGAGTAATAAATCATTTTAGCAATGCGTAAATCCCATGTACTAAACTGATCTAATGGATCAGGTGCTCTAGTAGGTTCTTTTCGAGCTTTTCTTGGCATTTTCAATTCCTCTTATTATATTAGATTTTGAAATTTTATTATAATATTTCTATTTTAGTTTATTTGTATAGTTTATCTATTTACATATTATGTGATTGATAAGATACTAAAAATTGAAATTAATAAGGTGTTTTCAGAGATGAATGGCAATATGGGCACTTACTAATCCCCACATCGATATCCTCACCACAATAAGGGCAAAAAGTCTGTTCTTTTTCAGCTTCTTCTGTGATTTCTGGTGAAGCGTCTTTTTCTGATTTAATTTTCTTCTCCTTAGCTTTACCAGCTTTTTTAAGGACTCTTTCCCTTTGAGTTAAGGGTTCCTTTTCTTCTTCTGGTTTTGCATGTGGTTTGCTTGAAAATTGTAATTTTGATCGACAGGTAGGACAATGGACCTTCTTCCTATTCGCATAAACAATAGCATACATTATCAGAGCGATTCCGACCGTCGCTATTGATAAAATTACCCAGATTACTTTTTGAAATGTCTCCATTGGCTTTCTAACAGGGTTATCTATTTCTTTATCACAAATCTTGCAGTAAGCGTATTTTGTCATAGTCAGTTTATTAATTAAAATTTCTTAATTCTAATAATAGAATGTTTTAATTAAAAGAATTTCCTTTATATCACGATTTTCGATAAAATTCTATTTTACGAAATATATCTAAATACATAATTCCTCTGATCTCATAAATTTTTTACATACTTTTCATTTATGTATTTAATAACTTACTTAGATTTTGCTTAAGCATGGAAAAGAATTCTTTTTATATCGAAACATACGGTTGTACTTCTAATAAGTCAGACTCATACATTATCTCAAGCGTCTTAAACAAATCTGGATACAGCTCGTCTACGATTGAAGAAGCAGAGTTCTTAATAATTAATACATGCGCTGTGAAACAGCAAACTGAAAATAAAATCAAATCTCGTTTGAGTGAACTATACAATAGTTTTAAGAACGAAACAAATAAGTATTTTATTATAGCGGGGTGTTTACCTCATATTGAACCCAAATATTTAGATATCGTTAAAAATTTAATACCTAATTTCTCAGCAATTATCGGTCTTGATAATTTAAACGATATCCCACTCATTTTTGAAGAAATCAAATCTGGGAAAACAAATCTTATTTATAAATCAAAAAGTCCAATCGATAAATCTGAATTTTTAATTGATTATCCTAAAGGAAAAATAACGGGAATAATACCAATTTCAGAAGGTTGTTTAGGTTCATGCACGTATTGCTGTGTTAAAAATGCTCGTGGAAGTTTGAAATGTTATGACCCAGAGAATATTGTGCGAAATGTTGAACATCAATTAAAACAAAATATAAAACAAATTTATCTTACATCTCAGGACTGTAGCACTTACACTTATAATAATACGGACCTTAAGGATTTAGTTCAAAAAATAGTTGAGTTAAAATATGAGTTCTTTTTGAGAGTCGGCATGCTTAATCCGAGGTTTTTAATTGATAATTTTAGTCAGTTGCTTCAAATGTTCAAATATAAAAAAGTTTACCAATTTCTGCATGTTCCAATTCAATCTGGGAGCGATATTATACTTGCAAATATGAATCGCACTTATAAAATATCTGATATTGAAGTTAAATTAAAAACATTAAAACAGAATTATCCTCTGTTAACTCTATCCACAGATATCATATGCGGGTTCCCGGGAGAAAATGAAGACGATTTTCAGCAAACAATTGATTTAATTAAGTGGTTAAAACCAGAAATCCTTAACATATCAAAGTATACACCAAGACCAGGTACTAAAGCTAAGAGTATGAAACAAGTAGAGAGTAGAGAAATCAAAGAACGCTCAATTAGACTTTCTAAGATCTTTAGAGACTCATTAAATGATATTAATAAAGATTGGATCGGTTGGGAAGGAGAAATTTTAGTATTGCATGAAGGATCAAAGTTAAACCAGGCGTTTGGTAGAAATTTCGCATATAAAAATATCTTTATAAATGATTCTAAGAGTCTATTTGGTGATTTTATTTCTGTTCAAATCTATAAAGTTAAAGGATTTAATTTATATGCTAGACCACTCTGATTTCTTTTTAATAGAGATTCTAACTTTCTAATTACTGAGTTGATTCTTGTTCAATGGTGTAGGATTTCCAGGGAATTATAAGCATAGTTCCAATCAAAACTAAAATGGTACAAATTATGAAAATAATCCCCGGTAATAAATCAGAGCCCCACTCAGGACCATATGTTAAGAGAGGAATTGCAATTTTTGTACTAGTGGGAAGGACACTAATAGATAATCCAATCGCTCCCAAGACTGTAAAAGCTATTACTAAAGGATTCTGCCATGATGCTTTTTCTAAATTTGAGATCTTTATTCTTTTTGACATTAATTTAATCAATTTCTTCTTCTGTGCGTGGTATATTACTCCATTTATTAGGGTTACGATGCTAACTAATATTACAGCAAAATAAGTAATAAGGCTACTAAAGTATTTAAAAAGATATGACTCATACCACGGCCATCTTAGTAATTCTCCATCAATAACGGCATAAACACAGGTTCCAAAGAGAATAAGCAAAATAAACGCTAAAATTAGTAAAATATCTACTATAATTCTACTTCGTAGGTTATATCTATTCTCCAATAATAAATTCAAATTAGTTTTGATACTTTTTCTATATCTTCTGAGGATTATCAGTCCTAGAACGGTTAAGAAGATGCCTAATAATAACACCAAATATAAAGGAATAAAATAATTTAGGAAATCTGCGATATCAATATATATAAAAATATAAGCGAAGATAATATAAGAAGGAAAATATGAAATCCCGTAAAGAACTAAAATAATGCCACCTATGAACATTAAGATAATAACTACTCGACTCCATTTTTCTTTTATTGCATTTAAACCAATAACGAATTTTTCATGTTCTTCAGGTTTTTTTCTCAATGGCAAAATAAGAGCAGTCCCAATTATTAAAATGACGCCAATTACCAAAATAATAAGTAAGACAGTGAGAGTATCCCCTAACCATATAAAGTCTGGATGGGATGTTGGAAATAACGTTCTAAAAATTCCAAGTGTGATAGATAAGATTCCAGCATAAAGACTTAAAAATAACCCTACTAAAAAGATTATCAAATGAATTAAAGATATAAACCTTAATTTTGAACGTATAATTTATTTTCACCTTCGGGAATAAAAGATTACAAAAGAAACTTGCTTTTATTTAGAAATTACTCGTGTTATGTATATATAAATATTCAGTTTGGTTTAAAAAGCATTATAAAAACTAAATCAATTTAAGATGTTCTAACGCCCTTTCAGCTACAATATCTCCCCATTCTTGGACAAAATGACCTGCTTCTTTAATTTTTAGAGGTTCAGGACATCTTGGAATGATCTTCCTTAGTTTACGCATAACTGAAGGACCTAATACTGGATCTTGCATTCCAATCGCCATAAACGAATCCCCAGACCATACATTTTGAAACCAATCTCGAGCTTTTCTTGATATTTCTGCCCCTGGAGCATCATATTTAGTTGGCACTAGATTAGGAAATCGTCGAACTCCTGCTTTATACTTATAATCTGGAAATGGAGCGTTATAGGCTTCGACTTCTTCAGGCGTTAAAATTGGAGTTCCCCTAAGCATCAAACGGCCAACATCGATATCTGGCGTCTTATTAACCCAATCTCGAAAACCTTTAAACCCAGACGAGGGTACACCTTCACCCGTACCGAGGGCGGTATTCATTAAGATCAACTTAGAAAACTTAGTTGGCATTTCCATGGGTAAAGTTAGGCCAATTAAGCCTCCCCAATCTTGACAGACTAATATTATATTTTCTAAATCTAGATTAATTAGTAATTGTATCATCGAATTTCTATGAAAATCAAACGTGTAAACATCGTCATTTACCGGCTTATCTGATCTCCCAAAACCATAATAATCTGGTGCTACCACTCTATACCCCGCATTCACGAATATAGGAATCATTTTTCTATATAAAAAACTCCAAGTTGGTTGCCCGTGTAAACATAAAAACATATACTTGGAAGTTCTTGATCCCTCATCAATGTAGTGTAACCTTAATTCACTATAGTTTTTAAGATTAGAGATATAATGAGGTGTAAAGGGAAAATCAACTAACTTACTAAATCTTTCATCTGGAGTTCTTAAAACTTCCATTTAATAATCTCAATTAAGTTATGTAAATTAAAAATTAAAATCTAAAAAAAAGGCTGATAAATGCTTATTTAAGCCCAAACTTTTCAAGAAAACCGGCTAATCGAGCCCGATGGAATTTCAAACCAAGATCATCAGGCTTAAATCCGAAAGCTAAAGCGTACAGTTCGGTTAAGTAGAGTACTGGCACATCAAATGTGTTGTTAGATTGAGTTCCCGCTTTCTTTTGATTTGTGTCTAATTGTTGAAAACATGCAGGACATATAACAACAAACGCATCTGCTCCGGCTTTTATAGCACTGGATAATTTATTTGCTAATATTTGCATTGACGGTTCTTCTTCAGTATTGCCAACTCCGGCCCCACAACAGATATACTCCTCGTCATAATCTACTGGCGTTGCACCAATCGCAGCGACTAACTCTCGTAACTTCTTAGGCTCCAATGGGTCATCAGTTTGAACAATTTCTGAAGGCCTGTTATAGTGACAACCGGTGTGGCAGGCTATTTTTAATCCGGTAAAGTCATGAGTGACGAATTCTTTCATCTTTTCAAGACCATAATCGTGCAAAACTTCGACAAAATGCTTTACATTAATTGTACCCTTAAATTCTCTTCCTATTTTAGTTAATATTTCATTTATCTTTTTTTTCTCGTGATCCTTATGATTCAATTCAGAATTTACCAACTTTAAGGTTTGAAAACAACCATTACAGAGCGAGATAATATCTTTTCCTTCGGCCTCGGCAAGCGTAAGGTTACGTGCTCCCATTGCTAGCCAACTTGTATGATCAATAGCATGAAATCCTACGGGATCAGGGCAACACGCAAAAGCAGCATCGGAAGTTTTTATTCCCAGTTTATCAAATACTTTTCGTGAGCTAGCTTCAATGAATGGAATCCGATTTCCAATTGTGCAGCCAGCGAACATTTTATATTCATCAACTTTTGCCATAATAAATCCTCTTTTTAATTTTGGAATAGTTATAATTATGCAAGTGCTAAATTTAATAAAAATATTGTTGAATAAAATTATATTTACTTTGTCATATTAAATTCTTTTCTTCAATAGCTAATAAGTTTAAGTTGTCAATTTTGTCCAAATCTTTGTTACTAAACTTTAAATTACAAATAACCCATTCAAAAATCTCGCTAACATTTGCTTTCTTTTAAATTGGGAGTAATGTTTATTTGTAATTTTTTGATTACCGATCATATTCTTTATTAATAATAAGATTGAATAATATTAGTATCTTAATTTTACAAAAACACACTTCAAGAAAACTGAAGATAGTGGTGAAAATCAATGCAAAAAATAAAACATAAGTCAAAAAAAGAAAAAATATTGCTGATTATTCTCCTTATTTCAATGGTTATCGTAATTCCCATTAAAGAGAAGAATTCTAATCCAATTAAAAATGCACGATTGCCCCAAGAATCTTCTGTGTATTACGAAGATACATTAGGATGGGCACATGGTGTTTATGTGAGCGGAGATTACGCC
>JAGXNP010000031.1:0-9713 GCA_019894885.1 Promethearchaeota archaeon
TACGAAAGACCTACTGTCACCCCTCGAAAGCAACTGGAAAAATTCCGAAAAGCAATGCAAGGAAAGAAATTAGAAAAGTAAATCCTTGATTTTTATTCTTTTTTTACAAATTTCGCCAATCTTCTTTTCAATTCATCCGATTGACCTGTCGTAATCATTGCGATTGATTCGCGCGATAATACTGATTCGATGCTTAAATCTTGATTTTCATTGATGAATGATTTTGCGTATTTCAATGCTAGATGGTCCTTTGATATAATCATATGTGCTGTTTTTTTAAGAAGCCTGTTTAAACTTGGAGTAGGACATACCTGATTTACTAAACCAATTCTGAGCGCTTCTTGTGCTGTAAGTTCCTTGCCCATTATCATCAATTCTTTGGCTCTTGCTTCCCCTATTATTCTAGGTAAAAGTTTAGTCGAAGCATTAGAAAAGAAAAGCCCTACCCCGACTTCAGGGAGCATAATTCGTGTATCTTCTGCTGCAATTTTATAATCACAGATGAGAGTATGTTCAAATCCGCCCCCTATCACCCACCCATGGTAGCCAACTATTATTATCCCTGGATGGGCAATCATTTTTCGCGTGAGAATTTGCCAAGATTCAAGAAACTCTATTGCTTCTGCAAGTCGTTCTTTATTTGTAAGCAATTCATAGCCATACTTCAGATCAGCTCCTACTGTAAAATGCTTCCCATTAGCTGCATAAATAACACAAACATCTCTATTCTCTGCACTTAATTCGAAATAATCCCCTAGAAGTTTAAGGAGTGGAAGATCAATTGTGTTTCTTTGATCTGGTTTGTTGAGCGTGATCTTTCCTATATTTCCCTCTTTTTCATATAAAACAACATCATCCACTATGAGAACCTCTTATAATTTTGTTTATTAAAAAGCAGAATTTTATAGAAAATTAAAATATTCTCAATTAATTGAGGAAATTGAAATTTTCATCACTTAATTTCCTTCTAAATTAATATTTAGCTTAAATTAGTTGCTATTTTAGAAATAATTTTTTAAATAATATTTATATCTTCTCACAAAACTACATTGAAAGGTAGATCATTTTAACATAAAAATAAGTATAACAAAACCCTAGTTAATGTATTAGGAATAATACTAATTTTGAAATTATAAATGACTAAAGGATATTTTGGATTATTATTGCATGGTCATATACCTTGGTGTAAGAAGAGCGGGGTGTGGCCTGCAGGAGAACAGTGGTATACTGAAGCAGCTCTGGAAACTTATATACCTCTATTGAATGTTCTAAGGGAGCTTAAAGAAAGAAGAATTAAGACTGCCTTAACAATTAATATCACCCCAATATTGGCAGAAACGATGGCCGATAACTACATGAAAGAACGCTTTATTCAATATGTTGAAGACTTAATAAAAAGAGCTAAATCTGACATTCAAAAATATACTAATCATCCTTCAAGAAAGAAAATTGCCGAATTTTATTTGCATAATTTTGAAAATAACCTTTCTACTTTTTATCATAATTATTACACCGACCTTTTAGGTACCTTTAAATGGCTTCAAGATGAGAAGATGATAGAATTAATAACATGTGCCGCAACTCATGGTTTTTTACCACTTTTTGAGCGAGATTCTAGCATTTTTTCTCAGATACAACTTGCTGTTGAGACCCACAAAAAATACTTTAAGAAAGAACCAAAAGGTATATGGCTTCCCGAATGTGCGTATCGTCCTAAGAAGAAATTTGGAAATACACTACGAGAAAGCATTGATTACTGGCTACACAACTCTGGGATAGAATACTTTTTTGTTGATTCTCATGGAATTTTAACTGCTGAGATTATTGAGAGTAAAAACCAATTAGGTTTGAACACTAACTTTGGATATAATTTAGAAACCGGAGTTTCGGTTTTTGGTAGGAATATAAACACGAGTAGACAAGTATGGGATGCACAAATAGGTTATCCTGGTAATGGATATTATAGAGAATTTCATAAAAAAGATCATGATTCTGGATTACAATATTGGAGGATTACCGATAAATCCATTAGTAGCGAGCATAAGGAACTATATGATATAGAAAAAGCCCAAGAAAATGTTAAATTAGACGCAGATCATTTTGTTTCTTCTCTTTTAAAAGAAGCGGCAACATTTTCAAGTAAATATAACGAGAAAGGCATTATTGTATCCCCCTATGATTTTGAATTGTTCGGTCATTGGTGGATGGAGGGAATAGCATGGCTTAAAAGAGTATTTGAATTAATACACGAAGAAAAAGATATCAAGATGATATCATTTTCAGCATTTCTTTCTAAAAATAAAGATAAGTTTTCTATTATTAAGATGAAGGAAAGTAGTTGGGGTGAAGGCGGTCATTTTCAAGTTTGGAAAAATCCAGAACATGGCTGGGTTTGGTCTTATATTAATAATTCTATGGTAGAGTTTGAAAATGTTCTAGCTTTATATCCGAATCCTAACCAATCACAACAAAAGACTTTAAAACAGATTGCTAGAGAACTATTATTAATGGAAGGAAGCGATTGGCCATTTCTCTTATATACTAAGCAAGCTAAAGATTATGCGAATCAACGTTTTCACCACCATCATCAAAGGTTTAATAAATTAATCTGGGCGGCTAAAGATTTTAATGATAAAAGCAGATTATCCATAAGCGAATTAGAAGAAATTGAGTCAATCGACTCCTGTTTCCAAAATATCAATTTAGATTATTTTCGTAAGATAGATTAACTACTTTTTTAAGAAAAAGGTCTTAGAATTATATACTACATATAAGAAGGATTTATAGTTTCTAATGTTAAGATTAATGATTGTAGCTTACAAATTAACTAAAATAAGAAAATTATATTCATAAATAAGAACCATCGCAATCTACTAAAGGTTTCTTGTTCATGAGTTTTAGTTTACTATTCTTTTCATTAAATTATCTCCCATCCTCTGGCTCCACACCCTCAAATTTATTGTTGGGAATAATTTGATGAATTTCCCCTTTTTTTAATATCTAACTTGTCTCTTAATTTTCCATTCTCCCAATAGATGCGGTATCTCTTTCTCGAGATGGTTTCGCTTTTGAAGAATTTTGGGTGTTTAATTACTGTTTTTTATAATTTATTATAACTAATGCTCCCATAACAATTAAACCCCCAATAATATTCCATAAACCTATAACATCGTTTCGTTGAAAAATTATCGATAAAATAAGAGTTATAAATGGCTGCAAATACAAAAATGATGCAACGCTTGAAGACTTTAACTTTTTAAGGGAGTAACTCCAAATATAATAGCCAATTACGAAAGCTCCCAAACCTAAATATAAAGCACATAGAAAAACAATAAGATTTAAGAAGTTATTTAAAAAAATATTCATTTGTCCCGTAATTATAATGAGTATAAAGAATTCGATAGCGCCAAAGATGGAAATATTCTTTAAATTTTGAAAATCAGTCCTAGATCTGTCAAATTGCTTCACTTTTTTTATAGCAATGGTATAAATGGACCACATCAAAGGAGCTAAAAGAGCAAAGATATATCCTAGGAAATTAGGTGAATTTGGTTGAAGGACTCCAATGTTACCTCCCGTAATTAATAAATACGCTCCAAAAGAAGCAATTATAAAACCAATTACTTTATTTATACTCAATTTTTCTTTGAAAATAACAAGTGAAAGTAATGTAATAAGAATAGGGTTGATTAGGCAATCTACAAGTACGGGTAATGAGGGGCCAATCAAGGAAATAGCCGAGTAAATAATAAAAAGGTACAAGGATACTCCAACTAAGCTTGCTAATACTATGCACAACCAATAATTCCTTTCTGATCCGTTTTTGGTATTTTTGGCAAAAATTAATGCAGATTTTTTGTTATTTTTCATTCTAAAATACCAATCAATTATAATCATTGAAGTAGCGGCTATTATTAACCGATACAACGCAATCGAAAGCGGTGTTACGAAATCTAAAGCAATATCAACAACTATAAATGAAAAACCCCAAAAAAAATCATCACAAAAAGCAAAAAATAAGTTAGTAGCATATATGACAAATAAGAATATTTAAAATGAAAAAAGATTTCGCTTTAAAAACATACTATAATTGTAGAATATGTTCGGATTTAGGAACGATTCTAAGTTATAAGATTAATTAGCAATAGAACAAAATAGTATTTATGGTGCTGGAAAATTTAAAACCTGAAATTGTTTGGAATATATTCGAGTATGTTCTAGCAAAAACTCCGAGACCTTCACACCACGAAGAAATGATTCGAAAAAAGATAAAGTCTTGGCTGACCGAACAATCTCGAAAAAACAGATTAAACTACGTCATCAATGAAGATTCCGTAGGAAATATCTTAATAAGAAAATCCGCTACGAGAGGAATGGAATTAGCTCCTTCTTTAATGCTTCAAGCACATATGGACATGGTATGTGAAACAGATAGAGCAGAAGGATTTGATTTTATGAAATCTGGAATACCAATTAGAATTCAAGACAATCTTGAATGGTTAGACGCTGATGGAACTACTCTAGGTGCTGATGACGGCATTGGTGTAGCACTTGCACTAGCCGCTTTAGTTGATCAGTCAATAAAAGTTCATGGTCCAATTGAGGTCTTAATTACTGTAAATGAAGAAGATGGTTTTGATGGAGCCACTCTGTTAAATCCTGTAGATCTTGATATAAAAAGTAAATTGATGATTAATCTCGATGGTGGTCCTTTAGAAGATATTGTAGTTGGTTCCGTTTGTGGAAGACGAATAAGATTTTCAAAGAAATTGGATTGGATAGATTACAATGAAAGTGAACAATTAGAATTCTATGAAATTTCTGTTCAAGGGTTATTAAGTGGGCACTCAGGAGAAGATATACACTTACCACGGGCTAATGCCAACAAGTTAGTAGGTAGGATCATATCAAATATTTCGCAAGAAATGAAAATCTTCGTAAGCAAGTGGCAAGGTGGAACAAAATCTAACGTAATCCCTGCTAAATCTTCAATAATAATAGGATTTGCTTCAAAAGATAACCAGAAATTTGAGGAATTGCTTAACGAGGAAATCTCTTCAATATTACAATATTATGAAAAATTCGAACCTAACCTGAAAATAAAATTCAAAAAAGCTCTTCCAAGAAAGTATTTACCCGAGGAGGAATCTAAATTGTTAATTTCGACCATTAATATAATCCCTCACGGTGTTTTAAAAGTATCCTCTATTTATGATAAATTTATAGAAAGCTCTAATAATCTTGGTATCATTAACACCGAAAAAGAAACAGAAATAATTTGGCTTTATCCACGAAGTATGATCAGAAGCGAATTGAATTCTTTTTGTGTCTCTATTAAACAACTAGGAGAGATCGGAGGTTGGAAGGTGTTTTTGAGACCCGTTTTACCTGAATGGCTCCCAGATCTTGAATCTAACTTTTTAAACTATGTTAAAACGGAATTTGAAGATTTATTGAAAAAGAATGTAAAAACTACGGTGGTTCATGGTGGTTTAGAAACAGGAATGATTAGTACTAGGATAAGTGGGCTCCAAATGGTTTCTCTCGGCCCAACTGTAGAAGGTTTACATTCTCCGAGCGAAAAATTAAAAATTGCTGATGTTGGAGTGCTATATACATTAATTAAGAAACTAATCGAGAATATATTAAAATTAAATCAGTAGTACTAATAGAATTACTAAAATAAATGTTTTAATTTATTTCATTTTAAGCATCTTCTAAGTTCATAGTTTCTTTAAGGTATTCAAGAGCATCATTTTTTTTATTATCGTCAAGCTTACACTCTGTTACTTTCCAAAACCTATATTCGTGATTTAAATACGCACGACACTTGTTTCTTATATCTTCAGGGCAATCTGTAACTTGCCAGCACTGAAATAATTTATTATTATAATATCTATGAAACTTTTTAGGAAGCTTCTCAAAATCAAATTTGGTTTCTCTGAGATATTTATCTAAATCGTTCGAATTATAAGTGTTCCAGAATAAAACTTTTTTTGTTTTATTTTCTTCTTTTTCAAGAAAGTCCAACATTGCTGCCATGGTCTTTCCTGTATAAGTTGTTTCTAATCTAAAATCTCTTGACTTTCCTTCAAGATCGTATATCAAATCAACTGCGTTTTGACCTCTAACTGTTTTTACGCCGTAGGTTGAACCTAAATACCCCTTAATCAGTTGAAAGTCATTTTCTCTAACCTTGACATCTGGTATTGTTTTATCTCTTTTTCTTAAAAATTTAAGGGTTTTATTCGCAATTTTCATCAACGTTTTTGGATTAACTACTATGTCTATAGACACCTTCACTGGATACACTTTGGTTTTTAATTCTAGAAGCTTGCAGCCTGCTGTTAATCCAGCAGAAGTTCCACTGGATCCCGCAGGAACGAAAATAATATCAGGAATGGGCAATGATCCTTCATCTATCTGCTTTTTTAGTTCGAACATAGCGTTAATAAATCCAACGGACCCTAAAGGAGTTCCAAAGCCAAGAATTGGTGATCCCCCTATAGACATTAAATAATATTTTGGATGAAATAATCTAAAAAGTAAGCTCTTAAGAACTCCTAGTTCAAAGCTTTTAGTGAAATGTAATTTAGCTCCAAAAAAATCGTATAATAGAAGAGATCTTTGAACATGCCATGTAAGCGGCTGAAGATATAAATTCAATTCGCACTTTAATCCAAGTTCCTTCGTTATAATTGCACAAGCTAATCCATGATTCGTGCCAATACCTCCTAAAGTTATGATGCCTTTTTTCTTTTTTTTTAATGCCTCCCCTAAAATAAATTCAAATTTTCTAAGCTTGTTTCCCCCATATGTGTTATGAACTTTATCATCACGCTTGATGTATATTTCACCACCTTCTAACTTTAAATGCTTCTCTAACTCTTTTAAGCGTTCAACCTTCGAGGGTAAATTCGTTAATAATGGTATCCAAGGGACTTTTCCTTCTAATTCAGGATAAATATCGAACAATATTGGCTTTATTTTATCCATGAAGAATAAAATCTATAATGATAAAAAAATCTTTTAAATTAGTATTAGCTATTGATATGATATGCTAAAATTTGAAACTTGTTAGTTTCACGCTTATTATAAAGTATAGAAGTAAATTTATCGAAATAAAGAATAAAATTAATTTTATTATCGGTTATTTAAATGAGGATTTAGCATACTGCGAATCCTTTTTTTTTCATTTATAATAACAGATATCCATTTTTCTCTTCCGAAATTATATCAGTATTTTGAAACTTTTCTAAATGCTTTTTAATCATCAGGAGTTCAGCAATTACTTCAAAATCTTTAAATGCTGTATACTTTCTATATATAATATTTTTATTTTTAAGATCGTTTAAGTTTACTGGTCTTTCTCTTTCAGAAAAATAAGATAATATTCTTTCATCTCTCTCTTGTATAATCGACTCGTACTTTTCAAATTCTTCTAAGATTTTTTTTCCCCCTTCAATAACTCCTCTATGACCAGTAGCTACAATGTTTAGGTCTAAATTTTTAATTCTTGCTATTGAATTTTCAAAATCCTCCAAATTTGCGTCAGTGTTACCATAATAAGGGTACTTGGAAAGATCGATATCGCCTAGAAAAGCGATTTTAGTCTTTAGTTCGTAAAAGGCACAATGTCCTGCTGTGTGGCCAGGAGTAAAAAGCACCTTTAATCTCAAATCCTCCCCAATGTTGAAAATATCGCCTTCATTAATTAATGTGTCAATTTTTATGTTTTGTATCTTTAATATTTCAATTAATTTTCTTAATTCTTCTTCAATTGGAGTATTTCTAACATTATACAGTGGTATCATTTTCTGGATGTCTTCAATTGGTATTTTATCTTTCAAGTGACAATAGAATTTGGCATTCTCTAATAGAAAATTACCAGATATGTGATCTTCGTGCCAATGGCTCAAAAGGACGTGATTTATAGGATAAAATTTCTTCAATTTTCTCAAATGTTGTGGAGAGACTCCCGTATCGATGAGGTGATCCCCAATCAAAAGTGAATTGGAATAGGGATACTTAGCCCTATTTTTTCCTTGGATAAAGAAAATTTCAGAAAAATCCTCACTTAACGGTTGTATGAAATCATCCATGATTTAACCTATCTATTTTATAGTTGTAATTATAATACTTCTAAAAGCCTTTATGATCTCTTAATGTAAAATCTAAAGACTTTGTGTGATATAATTCATAATCTGAACATTAAAAAAAAATTAATGATTCTCTCAATGAAATAAGAGAAACTAATCGATTCCACTTTTGTCAATAGATTTTTTATTAAAAATATGGAGAAAAACTAAAACTTGAGAGAAAAACCAGAATTATGGAAGAATTTTAGTCCTTTTTTTGCATTTGCTGGATTTTCCCAAATGGCTATATATTCTATAATCGTTAATTTCGTTCCAATATCTTATATAATTTGGCCTGAAGAACCATATCATGCTTTTGAAATAGGAATTTTATTAGCAGCGTATTTTTGGGCTATTTCAATAGCTGGAATTGTTTTCGGTAGATTAGTTGATAAATATTCCAGAAAAAAAATCTATCTAACCTGTCAGTCACTCAGAGGAATCTTATTGCTTTTGCTTGCAAGTATTCCAATGGGACAGGGGATAAGTAGCTTCTTGATTGTTTTTTTAATCGGAATTGGTTTAGGTGCATCAGGAGGATTACTTGGTCCTGCGATTCATTCGTTCAGTAACGATGTTTTAGAACGAGACCAAAGATCTCAATTTTTTGGGGTACTAGGAACAATTGATATGATTTCTTCTCTCGCTGGACCGTTGCTTAGCTCTTTTCTTATTCAGTTTGGATATTGGAGTATATATTTCTTAATGTCTAGTATTATAATACTAATATTAGTGATATACGGAGCTTTTTCTCTTCAAGAGCCAAAACGCGCCGCTAAAACTGAAGGTATCAAAGATATTATTCAAGTGAGCGATATAACTTACGAATACCAAATCAATATGAAGACTCTTCGTTCAACAATGTTGAGTAAAACAAATCTTGCTGCATTAATTGAAGGACTATTTACTTGCCTTTTTTACAAAATGACCGAGTCTTTAATCCTTCCATATGTTCAAACGCCTCCTCATAATGTATCTCCATTTAATACAATGCTCATTTTAATTGGATTTGGATTTCCAGGCGCATTATTGAGCCAATTACTTTTAGCAAAAAAATCTGATGCTTTAGGAAAAAGGAATCCCATAATACGAATAAAATTTATAGTTTTTAGCCTTTTTGCGGGTTTTCTTTTGGTATTCGTTTATTTCTTCTTGCCTTTTCCAAATTTAACACCGGAGCAAGGATATGATACTAGTATACTAATTTATTACCCAATTATATGGGTTGTAGGAATACTTATTTTCGGTCAACGCGCTATCCAAGGAATTTACAATATTAACCAACCTCCGATAATACAAGATATTAATCTCCCCGAAGCTCAAGGCCAAATTAGAGCTTGGAACCAGTTTTTAGAGACAATTGGTAATGGATTAGGACCTCTGTTAGGGGGTCTCTTATTATATAACTTAAGCAACAATTACCAATTAGCGGCAATTATTTCTATCTTAATTGGAATACCAGGAGTAATTCTTTGGATTTCTGCGCTTAAATTTTATCAAAAAGATAAGGATCGAATTCGAGAAATCATTGATAAAAGAGCTGATCAAATGAAAAGAGATATTTCACAAAATAAA
>JAGXNP010000031.1:9811-24061 GCA_019894885.1 Promethearchaeota archaeon
AGTTAAAAAATTTTAATCTTATTCCAATTGGTTTTAAATAACAATAATAACACATTGAATTTAGGAAAAGCTCTGAGATAAGCATAAAACATTTTGTATAAACAATATCTTATAAAGTGATGAAATGAGAGAAGAAGATTTAATTAGATTGTTAGCTGGCATAGGTGGAGCAATTACATTAATTGAAACTATATTGAGTATTAACGAAAGGAATGTCGATGCTTCTAAAGTAATATTAATAATAACTTCAATAATTCTTGCTGTAATTGTTTTACTCAGTGTTATCAGACCTGGTAATCCTGTACCTATGAATTGGCTATTATTTGTCGGATTAGGTATAGTAATAATTATATTTAGTAGCTTAGCTGGAGGAATATTAATCTTAGTTGCGGGATTTATTGGTTATACAGAAAGATAAAGTAGTAATTAAAAAATAGATAAAAATATAATATTTATTTTAAAGCGTAATAACAGCGTTTAGGAGAATACACTTTACCTTCTTCTCGAAGCTCTTTGATAATTTTCGAAACTTCGTTTGATTCAATTCCAGTTTCGTTAGCTATATCTCCCAGCTTCAATGGGTTTTCTGAGGATTTAAACAGATTTAATACTTTCTCTTTTTCCGACATAATTTAACACTTTTATTATAATGATTCTTTTTTTGATATTTAATAACTTTTTGCTAAATAAACGGTGCATGAAGCGGGCTTTCCACAAATTATGCAAGTAGCGAACTCATGTTTCTCTTCATCTACTCTTTTCCCTCTAACCTCCGCACCAATTTCTTTCTCAACAGCTTCAGCGCAACATTCACCATCTAAATCTATCGAACAAAAGCCACATGCCACTATTTTTCCGTTTTTAATTGCTTCAATTGCAGCATCCTTCTCATAAGTCAATTCAATTTGCGATTCGAAGTCGATCATAGATTTTTCTTTTATTTCTTTAGTATAAATTTGAGCTATTTCATCTACAACTTTTTCTAATTCGGGATCTTTAACAAATATCTTCTTTCCATCGTGTCTTTTTATTAAAACCATTTGGTTTTTTTCTAAGTCTCTTGGTCCGATTTCAATCCGTATTGGAACTCCTTTTAATTCCCAGCTATAAAATTTACTTCCTGGAGACTCGTCAGAATCGTCGAGTTTTACCGTATACTTGTTCTTTAATCTTTCGAATATTTCTCTTGCTTTAGTTAAAATGAGATCCTCTTTTTGTTTGAATAGTATTGGAATAATTACGATTTGAATTGGCGCTAAATCAAATGGTAGAACTAATCCGTTATTATCTCCTAGAAATGCAATCATCGCTCCATAATTTCTACTTTGAGAAGGACCATAACAAGTCTGATAACCGTATTTCTCTTCTCCATCTGTATCTACAAATTTTACATTAAATGGTTTTGAGAAATTCTGTCCTAACAAATGTGTTGAGGGTAACTGCAGAACTTTTCCAGATCCCATTAATGCATCAGCAGCATAAGTATGAACAGCTCCTGCAAATTTATCCCATTCTGGTCTTTGAAAAAAGATTATAGGGATACAACACTCATCTTGAAGTATCTGATAAGTTGTTTCCATATCCTCTTTAACTTGTTCCATCGCACCCTCCATTGTGGCAAAAACATTATGTGATTCAATCCAATGAAATTCTCTCCCCCTAAAGAATGGCCTTGTCATTTTTCCCTCATATCTCCATACTTGGCAAGAAAGGTATCTTTTAAATGGTAAATCCTTATAACTTCTTATCCACATAGAATACATCTTGTATAACGCAGTTTCGCTGGTTGGTCGTAAAGCTAAACGTTCTGCTAACTTACCCGAGCTACCTGCTTCAGTTACCCAAAATACCTCTGGTGCAAAACCCTCAACATGTTCTGCTTCTAATAAAAAATTCGATTCAGGGATAAGAGAAGGCATAGTAAGTGGGAGATGACCTTTTAGTTCTAACAAATCTTCAGATTTTCTATACATTTTTCTAATTGTGATTGTTGCCCACTCTCGATAAACGACAAATCCTTTAATATTATATCGAATATCAGCTAACTCTGCTTTGTTTATTAGCTCCGTATACCAACCCGAAAAATCCTCTTCTTTAGAAACTGTAATTCCCGTTAATGGAGCTTCGTTTTTCTTTTTAGCCATAAACTATCATCAAATTAAATGCATTAAAAGTTAAATATTTTTTGAGCTCTTAAAATATTAATAAAATAATTCTTAATTTTTACAAAAATTTAAAAAAACGAGAAGCTATATTATTCATACAAATAGAATTATTTAATCTATTTAGAATCCAAGTTGATTAAAATGGGTAAAAGTAGTGGAACCGTTTTAGGTTTAATAGCTTTAATTCTGAGTCTTGGTTTTATGGGATATTTTTTGTACGACAAATTTGTTTTGACACCTGCAGCTACATCTCCTAGTATTCCTGCCACTAACCAATACTATGATCAATGTCCAGCAATTTATATTCCTTCTGGTGAAGTATGGATTTCGGACAGTTATTTAAAGATTGACTTTAATTTAACTGAGGGAGAGACTGTTTACCTTTCTTTTGAGGCGTTCGTTCTTTTTGACGATAGTTCAATCCCAAATACATATATTGAGTTTCGGTTCAAGGTTGATGGTATTATTTGGAATAATCCTTACCATCGTGCCTGGAGATATAATGTCGGAAGTGCTTTTGGAATGCGATTTTCTGTTGTAATGCAACATTATAATTCAACTATGTCCGCTGGTCCTCACACAGTTTCAGTAATAGGTAAAGGAGACCATAATGTAGATCTTATCTCTGCTTGGTCTTTATTTGTACTAACTTTTAACTAATTTTTTTTTTGTAAAATTAATAGTCAGGATTTAAATTCGCGCTAGTAATTACCGATCCTGTTAAATAATCGCGATCAACTGAATAGTCAGTTATTTCTAGAATAAGGATAAACGCTTCAAATCCTTTTGAGATAAGATATTCTTTTAATTCTCTGCCAATTTTTTTCAATAAATCTTCATCTGTAGAATAAACAGAGTAATGTATAATAGCTCTCGGATTATTGATAAATTCAGCCCTTTTTAGCATTTCTTCGTCGTTAAAGATCGCCAGCTCATCTGCCCCAGCAATTCTGGCTATTTTTTTAATTTCTTCTTCTAAGGAACCGAAAGTAAAAAATTGCTTGCTCCCTGATTCAATTTTCTCTATCAGAACACGTTCTAAATCTTCACGCGTTTTTTTATCGTAAAAGACAGTTAACTCATTAGAACTGATCTCTCTATATTTACCTGATATTAAATTTTCTTTCTCTTCGATGAAATCGATAATGGTATCGTAATATTGGTCATCTAATTTTTGAAACTCCTCAACACACCTTATATAATGAGTCAATTTGTCAATTAAATCGTAGTAAAATTTCAACTTCGACTTGATCTTCAGTTTATCGGCAATTTGCTTAATCTCAGGATAGTATTTCTTTAAAATAATGTTAACTTTTTTAGTACAAAGAGCACATAGTTTTGCTATTTTATCTGAATATTCGATTGATTTATAAGTAAAAAGTCGAAGAATATCTTGTTCTATTGCTGAAAGATCATCAAAAACTTCTGTAATTTTATTGTTATATTTTTCCTCTATATAAGACATTCCTATAGATAAGATAAACTATCCATATATAACAATTTTTATCAAGCCTTAAAATCTAGATAACTTCCAAAGGAAAACAAAAATAATAATTCTACTCTATTAAACTCCGAATACTCGTGCTACCGTCATAATAGATCCACTAATTAAAGATACTGTAAAATTATCGTTTAACTGAAATGAAAATAACTCCACTAAGGGTGCACTGATTCCTCCTATTATGATGATAAATAATGGAATATTTAGAATAGTATAGAGGATGTATCCGCAAATAAACATGCATCCGAAATATGCTAAAGTACCCTCAAGCGTTTTTTGAAATATTTTATGTCTACCAAACGCTAGCCCGAATATTTTGCTGAAAATATCACCAAAAATTAGGAAAACTAATGCTGTGATAGCGATTGCCTTTTCAAACAATAGGATTGAAATGAATGTGGCTACCAAGAATATCGTCATAGACGAAAACTTTTTGGCTTCATTTTTTCTAAAAATTGATTTAATCCTTACGGTAAACAGTTCGTTTGTTTGTTTGTGGAGAAATCGTGTAATATCAAGAGTGATAAAAGTTATCGCAACAATGCCTATGATCATTAGAGCGACTATTTTGGTGTAGATTATATAAAAAATGATGAAAAGTAAAGCAAATGGTCTAGTTGCCACACGCCACCAGTGAGATTGAAAATTTTCGTCTTCAATTTTGATTACTTTCCCCTTTATCATATCGTAGAAGGTAACAGAAGCATCGTAAGCAATCACAATCCAAAAGAAGAAATTATAGGGATTTCCAGGATAATAAATAAAAGCAGCGTATCCAATTAAAGCTAGAACAATTATGGCAATAATGACCCCTGTCCTCGTAATATAGACAAAAATCGTAATGACAAAGATAAGATAAAAAAAGATAAAAAAAAACATTTCGAGACCAGTGAGGAGATAATTCAATAAATAAGCAAGCAGGATTCCCGATGTACAGGCCATGCCCTGACCTCCACGAAATTTGATGTAAAAAGGAAATACGTGCCCCACGATAGCGGCAAGACCGCTTATTTGCGCAAAAACAAAATCAGCACCTAAAATTAATGCTAAATAAATTACTATTATTCCTTTGAAAAAATCAAAAATACCCGTAGGTATTGCATATTTAACTCCTAAATTATGGTATGTGTTTACTGTCCCGGCTATACCATCCCCTTTATCTCTTATGTCAAAATTTTTGAATCTACCAAAAATATAAGCAGGGTTTATTGAACCAATAAAATAACCAATGAAAATCACGAGTATATTTATTAAAATCGTAATATCTCCCATATTCATTCACTTTATAATATTCAAATTAACAAAATTGTAAGTAACATTTCTATTAATTTTAGCTACAATATATAAATATTTGCCAAATCCACATACATAATATACAAAACCGAAAATTAAGAGAATGTTCTGTTTAATCAATTCTCATAAAGAATAAACCAGATGGTAAAAAAATAAAGAATTTATTGATGGAGATACATAAATCGCTCCATATAATACAAAAATATTTGATTATAATAACCAGAAAAATAAAAATCGCTCGTATGTCCTCCTAAAAGCATCCAAATAATGGCACAGTTAACATTTCCCTTAGCTAGATAGGTAGCCCTGAAATTTCGACTAATGCCAAAATAGTTTAGGACATCGTGCGTACCTTGAAAAATTAAACAAGGAGGGCTTTTAGATTCTATTAATTTTTCAGGGTTTGTGAATTCTTCCTTTCCATCTATTCCAAAATAGACCATCTGACCGTTTGAAGGATAAAAAGGGATTATCCCTTTTATTGTAATATTCTGGCTAAAGAGATTTGAATAATTTCCACTTGCTAAAGCTAGTCCTGCTGCACTAGCAAGATGACCTCCTGAAGAACTACCACTAATAAAGACAGAATTTAAATTAGCGCCAAAAATCCGTGCCTTTTCACTTAAATATTTCGTGAATTCACCGATGTGACGAATCATGTCATCGATATTAAAATCTCCTTTATTATAGTCAGGCGTATTTATGTCTAAAACAGCAATAGGGGAATCATACAACCCATATTGAATATCAAATACAATATACCCTTGAGCTGCGAAATACTTATTCATCTGTGCCATGTTCGATCCACCCTTATCACCTGAAACCCAAGCACCACCATGAATTCGAATTAGTGTGGAATTTTGCCCTGGAAGGCCTTCACCTCTTTTTAATGGCATATATACATCAAAATACAGTTTAATGCTTTCGTTATCATAAAATAAGACATTCTCTATAACATTACAATCTTTAGGAGGAGTTCCTAAATAGTATCCTGCTGTTGAAAACGAAGTTTGTAAAAAGTATTCATTTGTTACTACAGGAATTTTTTGTTGCCAATTTTGACCAAACGCCTCCGAAAAATTTACTTCAGCATTTATTGCATTAAAATTACTTACAATAAAAGGACTGAGTAATGAAATTGAAATTAGAATCCCTGTAAGCGCTACTCTACGAAACTTTTTTCTATTCCATTTTCCTCTTTTTATTTTTATTAGAATGATAGTGTTTGCTAAAAAAATAAACGACAAAAATATTCCATATTGAGAGGAGAAAACAGCAATTTGGGTCGTTACAAACTCAAACACACCAAAAAGTGTTATGAAAGCACAAAACGCACCGATGCATAAGCCAATCCAAGTGGTTATTATTATAATTTTCTTACCTATTTCTTTTAATCTTAAAATTTTTATGTATTTACTGCCATTTCTTCTAGTTTCTCTGCCCCAAAACTCTGGATTTTTTCTTGTTAGGAAATCAATCACAACCAATATAATACCAAATGATAAAATTCCAAAGTAGGATAGATGGTTCAATGCATACCCTCCTAAAAAAGAGTTAGAAATTGTAATAGAGCTTAATAAATTGCCTTGCATCATCCCTAACATACCCAAAATAATAAAGACTAAACAGATATAGCAGAATATATAGAGTCTATATCCAAATTTGCTCTTCTTATTGACATTCACCAAATTAAGGTAAATTAATAACAAATTTTCAAAAAGAGTAATTGTTAAGACTATCCCAAATATGTCCCAAAGTGGCAAATATTCAGACACGACTAAATATAACATACCAGATATAATGCAAAACACATTTAAAAAAAATAAGGAATAACTAATGCTCTTTATTGTAATAATTCCTTTAAATATCCGCACAATATACTTTATATTCAATAAAACCGCTTTACAAATATCCCCTTTTAGTTACTACTCTTGTAAAGCTTAAACCAATCTTAAATTAATATCTAAAATTGTTCATTTAAACCCATTTATTAAATAGGAAAAGATATTACCGCAAATTAAAGAGAGCTAAAATTGATCACTTTTGTCGCAATCGGAAAATAAAACAAAAACACTAAAGTTTTTATTTAATAAATAATGCATTTTCTCGGAACTTAAAACCTTTAATAAACAGACTCTTACGTAAACGATAAATGAGTTAAGATTCCTTGAAAAAAGAAAATTATCAGAAATTCAATTTCTCAAGAAGTTTAGAAAATAAAATCTCAAAGGTGGAATTACTTATACTTTTTATAAAATTAATTTTAATAATAAAAGAATTAAATAAAAATAGAAAATTAAAAAAAATAGTTCTGCTTGTCCAAATTTACAAAATTTCTTTAAACCAGCTTCATTCTTATCTGTTTGGAACGGCTCCTCAAAGTAACCTCTGTGACCTTCGCAATTTCTGATACTTCAGCTTGCGTCTTCCGACAGTTACTTGATTTGGCTGCCATATAAATTACACTTGCTGCTAAGCCCTTTGGGTCTTTCCCTGTTCTTAATAGTCCGTTTTTTGAAGCTATTGTGAGCATGTCGATTGCTTTCTTTTGGACTTCCATCGGTAAACCTAAATCGTTTCCGAACCGAAAGACTAATTGCTCAGCAGTTATAGGTTTATACCTTAGTGACAAATCTGGGAGCACTTCTTTAACAATCATCCCTAAGCTTCTATGGACAGTTCTCCGTGGAGTCATGGATGCATCGCACACTTCCTCCAGTAAACGTGGAAACTCGTGAACTCTAATTGCAGCATAAAGTGAAGCTGCAATAAAACCATCGATTGATCGACCCATTGTTAATTTTTTCCGAGCTACAACGCTATAAATTTTCCAGGCAGTCTCTTTAATGTACTCTGGAATATTTAGCTTAGATGTAAGCATCTTTAATTTTGGTTTTGCTTCCCAAAAGTTTCTTTCTATACTGGAAATTAAGGAATTCTGAATTTTAGAGAGTCGAGAGAACAGAGTCTTTCCTTTTGCGTTAATTAAACGACCTTTTGAATCAATCTTGGAATTTGGTAACATGGTTCTCGGTCCAAATTCTCGCCATCGAGGTTCGGTTCGTCTTCGTTTGTTTACTTCCTCTACGGTGTATGCTCTTCTTTCATTCCCAACCATATTTCTGCTCTGAATCATTCCACAATTTAAGCAGACAACATCGCCATCTTTTGATTCGATAGCAGGATCTCCACAGCATTCTCCAACTGGGCTTTCCTCATTTGAACTAACTTTCGCTGATCGTAGGCGGTCTCGGTATGACATTTACTTTCACTTTTTTTTATACAAATTTGTTTAATAATGATTATTCAATAATATACACGCAAATATTCGAACTTAATTTTAATCCTTTTTAAATATAAGTTTTTTGAAAATATTACTACAAATAATCTTATTATAATTATATTAATGTAAGTTATGTAACGGCACTATTTAAAAATGTTTTTGTCTATAGTTGTGATATGTCCCAGAACATGTTTTTCACGAGGTTTGCGGGTATATAATGGGAAAAAATCAGTTAATTTTTTATCAGTTAATGTTTTAGGATTTTGCTGGTAAGCTATTATTGGAAATCTCTTATATGATATTATCACAAATTGGATTATTGTATAATTTTATCGCCAACTTGTATAGATAAATCTCCAAATTCTCGACAAATTTATTCCTCAATTTTATTAAAATATAGTAATTTTCTTGCTATTTTATGAAAAGCAATCTCTATATTATAGCCAGTTAAAGCAGAAATTTCAAGATATTCAAGGTCTAAAGAGTACGAGAGCCTTATCGCATCAATCTCGCTTACAATCCTTTTTTTAGCCAAATCATTCTTATTACCAATAAGATAACCCTTTAGTGCTTTATTATTTTTCATGTATTTTTTTATATCTTGATGCCATTTTGGAACATTAGCAAAAGACATTGGATTCGTTAAATCAAAAATTAATAGTAGGATGCTCGCTCCCTCATAAAATTTCTTTCTTATGATTTCAAACTTGGTTTGGCCTCCAATATCCCACAATACTAATTCTATAATGTTAGCATCGACATTAAAGATTTTTTGGGTAATATTTAGACCCATCGTTGGAATGTATGCCCTAAGAAATACATTATCAGTAAATCTTAGAATTGTAGATGTCTTACCTACCTTCGGGTCTCCTAGGACTACAACTTTAAATTTCTTTTTTTCTACCTGATTATCTTCAAAGATTTTTCGAGATGGTTCTTCTTTCTTTGATATATACTGGCTTTTAGAGGATAAATATTCTGTTAAATTGCATAAAATCATATGCAACTTCACAATTTCTTCATATATTAATTCGTCTATCGTCCCATTTTTCTCTAGGGTGAGCATAGTGCTAATAGTTTTACTAAAATATGAATCGATATAACTCATATATCGGTAATATATCTGATCATTTTCTTCAGCAAATAAAAAGATTATTGCAGACTTTGAAATTCCTTCTTTTTTAGTAGGATCTTCTCTTTTAAAATATTTAATTAGAACTTTTATTTTTAGAGGTGAAATAGGAAAAATTAAGAGAATTTCCGGGATGAAAATAGGATCTCCAGATATAATCGAAATACACTCCTCAACGATCTCTCTTCGGTATTTTTCAGGTAGAGTATAAGGATACCAAAATTTAATCTTTGGAGTATCTTTATCTATATCAAGATAAATGATTGCGTTTTTTGAATCCATTTCAATCGAGAGTTCTTATATAAAATTACTAATTCACTGATTTAAATTATATGTTCATTAATGGAAGAATTTGTGGCCCATTAGGTAAAATAAGTATGTTCGCATTGCTTCCATGTTTAATTAAAGAATTTTTTATTGCATTTTCTACAGTGTCAGCATATTTTAAACCAATATTTCCGATTTCCTTCTCTTTCATACTAGATACAAGATATATCTCTGACTTCATTAATATTCGGGTTAATACTTGGATTTCCCATTGATCAGGTACAACTATTTCTTTCTTTAGGATTTTGTGATAGATTTCTTCTGGATCCTTGTCAGAAAAGATTAGTTCCTTAAACTTATCTTGTCCTAGCCCAACTCCTTCGCTGCACTCATTTACTGAAATTATAGTACCTCCTCGCTTTACACCCATTTCGCCAATTGCCATACTTTTTACAGCTTGATACAGGTTGAGATCTAAAGGATAACCTCCATTCCCGCAAACCACAATATCGAACGGTTTTTGAATTTCCTTGAAAATGTGTTTGTTTTGATAATCAACTAATCCTTTATGAACCAATTCTAAATCACCAGCAGCTACTTGGGTAATTTCGTGATTTTTATTAATACATACATTAATAGTGAAATCTACACCAACAATTTTTGCTTGTCTAGATGAATGTTCAGGTAGAGGATTATTTTCATAGATTCCAAATCGAGCATACGGAGAAGCTATATTTTCAGCGGAGTGATTTGCTAATATAGTTTCAGTACCTGCTAAACCAGGAACAATGGATTTATATCCCCCTGAAAAACCGAAGAAAAAGTGAGGTTCAACGTATCCTGTTAAAATTTTTAAATCACTTTCATAATAGTACTTATTGATATAAATAGGATACTCATGAACGCTATTATGTAATGATACGAGAGATTTCTTATCGGCTGCAATATGGTTAATAATTTTAACATCACTTGTTGAAATTGCACCTAAAATTCTATTTATTTCCTCTTTATGGGATGGACGATGCAATCCCGTGGCAATTAAAACACTTATATATTTTTCTTGAATCCCGTAATCATTTAATTCTTTCAAAAGTCCCTCTAGAATAAGATGAGTTGGAACTGGTCGCGTTGCATCTGAAACTACAATACATACAGATTTGATCTTTTTTCTATTTTTTATAATAGCCTTTAAGGAGAGACTTGCCAAAGGATTTTTAATAGCATCCCTGATCGCTTTAATTGGATTTTCAATTGGAAATTGCTCAACAGGATGAATAATTTTCGTGTTCCAATTGGGATCAATCTCTAACTGAATTCCGTTTTTTCCGTAGTCTAATTTCATTAATATTATGTGTAAGTTTATATTTTCAATATCTATTACAAAACTCGCAATCTTTTTATATTTGTTTCTTCAAATTTTGTAAAGTGCTAAACATGGCACCCCTAAAACCCCAACTTTTTAGAATATGCTCCGTCTCGTTAATCATATTATCAATAAACACTCTTATTGGCAAAATTTCTTTTATATGACCAATTGCCATTGACGCTATTGGCGAATCTTTTAATTCGAGGTGAAAAATTTTCCTATAATACTTGTCATCAAATATATCCTGATTCAAGATCTGATCTTTCCAATTTTTTGAAGCCAAGCTTTCTGTAGTTGCTATAATTGAACTTCCTAAACATACAGCGTCTGCACCCATAGCCAATGCTCCAAGAAAACCCCTTGCATCCCCAATCCCTCCTGCCGCAATTATTGGATGGTTCAATAATCTCCGAGCCATTGTTATGTTAACTAAAGTTGTATTTTGTACGGGATTTTTGAACCCAGTTCCTTCTAACCCAACAAGCGTAACAGCATCAACACCCGCGTTTTCAGCAGCTATTGCGTGCTTCATAGTAGCACACTTGTGAAACCAATAACATCCTGCTTCTTTGATTCTGGTTCCAAGTTTTGGAGCTTTGTAAGCGGAAGTTGTAAAAATGTTAACTCCCATATCGATTGCTAAATTTAAAAAATCATAATATGATTCTTGAGTTCTTCCGCTTCTATTTTTTAAAAGATATGGTGGTGTTATCGTAAAGTTAATTCCAAACGGTCTATCCGTCAAAAGAAGCATATGTTCAAGCTCAGTTCGAAAAGCCTCAATTTTTGGATAATTAATAGCAGTAATAATACCTAATCCTCCAGCGTTAGAAAAAGCGCTTGCGAATTCGGCTCTTCCTATTACTGCAAAGGCACCCATTATTAATGGGTATTTCACACCAGTCATTTTGGTTATCTTAGTTTCCCATTTCATAAATAATTGAACTCCTTTCTAAATGTATTTTTTATTAGGAAGTAAAACACAAATTTTTATTTTTTTTAGTAAATTACCTTTAATACAATTAGTAAAATTAACCAAAAAAGATTTTTTAAATATTTGAACCGCTTATTTAAATTAATGACGGGATGATAAGATTTAACAATATGTGGTACAAATGCCTAGGATACTAATAGATTTTTGGGTTTTAACAGATGACGGAATCGTTTTATACTCAAAAGTATCAGATCAAAAGGTAAATCCACAGCTCTTTGGCGCTCTAATGAGCGCTTTAAATAAATTCGCTGAAAAGTTGACAGACGGCGGAATTTCGAATTTTGAAATGTCTGACCTTCGCTTCGTGATAATAAAGCGAAGAAGATTTCTTTTCATTGGAAGTACTTCGAATAAAACCAAAGAAAAGAAAGTAATTGATGATCTCATGCTAATCTCTGACCAATTTTTTAAATTATATGCTGAAGTTTTAATAAATTGGGATAATAACATAGAAACTTTTTCTGATTTTGGTGATTATCTTGAGCAATTTTTAGAGAAATAGCATCCTGTAGAGTTAAATTAAATTATTAAAGCATAATTGACTATTATTGAAAATAATCGTAAAAGATTTAAGAATGAAATTATATAAGAATAATGAAACAATAAAATTGGTTAACAATCAAATGGACGATAAGAATAAACGTATTGAAAAAGAACCAAAAAAGGCTCAATTTATAAAAGATTACGAGGATGTTCTAAATGGTAATAAATTACGCTTATTTCCTTCCAGTGATTATAACAAACAACTTAAAAGTTTGAATAATCCTCGGTTCTTAGGATCTTATCACCTTAAAGAAGAAAACACTCCTAGATATACTACATTTAAGACACTCATGAAGGGAGATCTAGATGTAAAATATGCAAAAGCTTTAAGGAGCACTTTGATTAACCCCGTGACCATCGGTCTCATCATTATCGCATTATTATTCAACATTTTGTGGTTCTTTTTTATCTAATTTTAAAAATGGAAAAACAGAGCGTTAAGATGCTTTTTCCTATTAATGAACATTATCAATTAGAAAATGTAAATGTTCCAAATATATTTTAAAGAGATAACATGTTTTATTACTTAAGCTTTTTAATTTACTCTTTAAAATTAACGAGGTATACCCTTTGATCTACGATTTAATTATTATAGGTGGTGGGGTAACTGGCTGTTGTATCGCGCGAAATCTTTCAAAATACGCTCTAAAGATAGCATTACTGGAAAAAGAAGCTGATATAGCATCAGGTACTACTAAAGCAAATTCTGGTGTAGTTCACGCAGGTTTTGCTTCCCCAAGAGAATACTTAAAGCGAGATTTGTGTATTAAAGGAAATAAATTATATACTCAAGCCTTTGAAGAATTAAATTTTTCTTTTCAAAGAATTGGTTCTTTTGTGGTCGCCTTAGAAGATAACCAAATTAATAATTTAGAAGAACAAAGGAGACTAGGTGAACAAGATGGAGTTCCGGGATTAGAAGTAATCTTAGATAAGAAAAAAATAAAATATATGGAACCAAATTTAACAGACGATGTTGTAGGCGTGTTACACGCCCCAACTGCTGGAATTGTAAGCCCTTATGGAATGACATACGCGCTAGCTGAGAATGCTGCTATGAATGGCGTAAACTTCTTTCGAAATCAAAAAGTAAAAAGAATAAAACACCAGAATTACACTTTTTTTATTAAAACTAAGGATAAAGAATATAAAGCAAGTAATGTAATTAACGCAGCGGGGGTTTATGGGGAGAAGATATCAAAAATGGTTGGTTTAGACTATTTCAATATCATGCCAAGAAAAGGCGAATATATTCTCTTTGATAGAAACGCTATGCATTTAAACAAAATATTATTTCCAACACCAACAAAAATCTCTAAAGGTATATTAGTATGTCCGACCGTTAGTGGAAATACTTTTGTTGGACCTAACGCACAAAACATTACCGATAAGAAAGATATATCAACTACAGAAGCAGGATTAAAAGAAATTTTAGAAGGTGGAAGAAATTTGGTACCAAATTTACCAGTGAGAGCTTCTATTAGGAATTTTGCGGGTTTAAGGGCAGTTCCAGACACGTACGATTTTATTATTGATAACACAGATGTTTATGGATTTATTAATGTAGTTGGTATTTTATCTCCAGGATTAACTTCATCTTATGCCATTGCAGAGCGAGTTGCTGAATTTTTAGAACTACTAGGTGCAAATATGACGGTTAAGGAAGATTACAATCCAATTCCTGTCTCTTATACACATCTCCGAGC
>JAGXNP010000032.1 GCA_019894885.1 Promethearchaeota archaeon
AATAACAGAGATCAAAAATTTGGAATCGTTAGTAAATCTAGAAACTTTATACCTTGATACAAACCAATTAAAGAGTTTAAAGAATTTTGAAAGTTTAGAAAAACTTGAAAAGCTCTATGTTTTATTTTTAGGTATGAATCCAATAGAAGGAGAAGAAAAACAATTTGCAAAAGATAATATAGAACGAGAAGAAGTAAAAAAATTACTGCAATCTTACAGGGAGTGGAAATATGAAAATGGAAAATAGTGAAAAAATTCTAATAAGCTATAAGTATATTTTTGAAGTAAAAGCAAAATTTAAAAAAAACTCAATTTAAATTATATCTACTATTTCTTTTTGATTGGAAAAAGTATTTGCGTTTGAACTTGTTCTGGAGGAACTTCACAAGGATCGTTTAAATACATTTCATAAGCAATTCCCGTTGCTTCATATCCTTTCTCCTCAATAAATTTAGTTAGCGTTTCATAGGCAGGGCTTATTTCATTATATGGTCCTATGTAAAAACACGATGCAAATTTTCCGGAGGGTATTTCATTTGCTTTAATTTCGTCTCTATCAGATAATTTATTAGAAACAGGAATTCCAATCTCTATTTCCAAATTTTGCATATCCATATTGTAGTAAGCTACAAATGGAGGACCGCTCATTTGTTTATTCAGTTGGCCTAGATATTGCATTATTGCTTCGTAGTTCTTTCCTAATACTTCAGGTAAATTCTGGACTGCGCTAGTAGTTCTTACAGATAGGGTATGTTGAGCTTCGCGCTCAATTATCTCACATTTAAAAGTCATTTAATTATCCCTATTTTTTTAATTGAAATAATTCTAATCTTATTTAATTAGTATGTTTAGAAATGAAAAATTATTTTTTAATGATATACCAGTACGAATTAACTAATTTATCCAATGTTAATTTTAATGGAGAATTTGATTAATCCTTGAAGTATTTTACTAAAAACAATATTTCAAAAACCAAACCTACTAAGCTTACTGCAAAAGGAGCAATGTAATGTACATTTTCTGCAAGAAATCCTCCAATCGCTCCAGTAGGCATCATACCAATTCCTCTGATAAATGCTACCATTCCATAAGATTCTGCTTTTCTGCTATCATCTAAATTAGTTAAGGTCATCTGTTCAGAAGGGATAAAAGTAGTTACTGCAATTCCAAAAAAGATTTCTCCAATAATTAATCCAGGAAAAGCGAATACTGTAATTCCTTGTGACCACAAAACCGAAACTAAAATATTCATGGAAAAAAATACCATTCCAAAATATTGGCTCATAATTAAACATTTTTTTTTCCCAATCTTATCTGCAATTCTTCCCGCGGGAATCTGGGAAACCATATTTGAGATGTGAAACCATATAGCTATAGAAGCAATTTCTGAGGCTGTGAAATGATAATAAGTTGTTAATCCCGCATTATATATAGATAATGCTATGCCCCATACAAAAACATCTAAAGTAAAGAAAATTGTTGCTACCTTTATTTTGGGATTTTGAAATAGTTTAGTATTATTTACTTGCTTAAGAAGCTCAGGTTTTTGGTTAAATTTCTCTTGTTTTGGAGTTTTAATAACAAAAACTAGGATTAACCATTCAATAATAAGAATTGCTATGAAAATTTGAAAATAAAATTGAAAAATAAATCCTAGATCGAGCATAACAAAAAAAGTCCCTCCAATACTTCCTCCAAAAAAAGCAAAGAAAACAAGTCCATACATTATCCCCTTTTTTGCCTCTCCACTATTTTCTGATACGAATATTTGAAAGTTTAAGTTATGTACCATAGCTCCTAACATATATGTTAGTACTCCGATGATAAGAATTGGAATATTGCTAGTAATAATTAATATGATTAACCCAAAGGCATAAATTGGAGGGCCAAATAACCATATTTTCTTAATCCCGTATCTGTCAGATAACTTACCAATAAAAGGCATGGGTAAAAATTGCATAATACCTGATATTGATATTATTATCCCCGTATAAAAAAGGGAGCCAGTAAAAGCTAGAATGTATGGTTGAAGAACGACATTGAATGCACTAAACCCAAATCCATGAATGAGATTCATAATGATCTGGGACCAAAGATTTCTCCTTTTTACTCGGTTTGATTTTTCCGATGTGGGACTGCTTTCCGATATTTTTTCTTCACTTTTCATTAAATTTTTAAATAGATTAAGGCTTAAATCGTTTGTCCTCTAAGAAATAATACTAATTCACATTGAAATAAAAAAGTTAATATGAGTAAAGTGTTTAAAATAAATTTAAAACTGAACGGTTCAAAATATTATGTATCAAATTGAAAAAATTAACGACACTTGCTTCTATATAAAGGCAACTGGTACCTTTCCTCCAGCAGTAGCAGAAAGGTTTATAAATGAGTTTAAGGCGATAACAAAAGATATCAATAAAAATTTGAGCATAATTATAGACATTACCGATGCTATTCTTTTAAGCATAAATTCAATTGAAATAATCTTAGAACTCTTAAAGAGAAATAATGAAAGACTTTTTAGATCTGCTTTCATAATTGAAAAAAACCCACCTTTAAACGAAGAAATTAAATATCTCTTAGATCATGCTCAATCCAAAAAAAGAAAAATTGTATCCAACATCGAGGAAGCTAAAGAATGGATTGGTATTGACAAAATTGTGTTTAAAAAGTAGATTCGAAATATTTTTTTGTTTTGGGTTTTTTATTAAGAGCCTAACCTTTTTTTACACAATTCAACAGCTTTTGGATTATTATCTACACCAATCCATTTCCTACCTAAGGTTTTAGCAACAGCTATAGTCGTTCCAGATCCACAGAAAAAATCAGCAATAATATCTCCTTTGTTGGAGGAGGATAAAATTATTCTTCTCAGGAGTTTTTCCGGTTTTTGCGTAGGATAACCGAGATATTCTTTAGATCTTGTGGTCGTCTGAAATGAATATATATCGTTCCAAACATCACCTACTAATTTACCCGGGCTTTCGTCTAAGTATTGTTTACCTCCTCTTCGTTTCCGATAGATACGTCCTTTCTCATCTTTATGCTTAAACATTTTTTTAATATAGTCCTCTCTATATGGCAAATATTGTTTATTAAATGTGAATAAGTCAGATTTCGTGTAATATAGTATCGTATCGTGCTGACGTACCCATCCTTTTATTTGGCTTTTGAATCCGGAAACGCTTCCTACATTCCAAATAATCTCTCTTCGAAAATTTTTGTCCCCAAATATTTTATCGCATATAGGTTTTAAGTTAAAAACTGCATTTGGATCGCAATGCAAATAAAAAGAACCAGTTTCTTTCAGAATTCGATGTATTTCCTTAATCCGAGGGTACATAAAATCTAAATATTCATCAAATGAACCCCAAATATCAGAAAATTCTTTATAATCGACCCCACTATAAAATGGTGGATCAATGTAAATAAGATCGATAAACTCTGTATTCATTTTTTGCAAAAAGTCTAAGTTTTCCCCGAAATAGACTGTATCTAACTTCATGTGAAAATTAAATATGAACTAGTATTATTACAATTACTATGGAGAAAGAAAGGTTAAATAAGAATTTCTTGGACGAATTCCGTGATTATGATTTCTCGAGAATCAAGGAAACTAAAATCTTTTTAGTTGGTTCAATTCGATTTAAAGATTACTTCATCAAAATCGAATCGATTTTGCAAATTAGATATAAAAAACTAGTATCAGTCTGCTCTGTTGATGGGTTATTAAATAATTTTTTTTTTAACAATAATGAATGGGATAAATTACAAGAAATTGCTCTAAGAAAGTTAATCGATCAAGAGGCAATATTAGTCTTAGATGTTGAGAACTATATAGGTGAACAATCAAGAGAAGAAATCGATTATTTTAGCAGAATTCTTAAAAAATCTGTTTATTATCTGACAAATCTTAAAAGGTATTGATTGAAACTTTTCTTATTTAGAAGGTATACATAAACTAGTATAAACTACACTTGTAAATCAATAATTTTGTAAACTCGTGTTCTTTTAAAGTTTGGAATAGAATCTAAACATAATCAATTCGATTTGAAAATTTAACGATAATTTAAACGGGTTATAACAAAAATGGAATTGTTCCAAGTATTTTGGGACGATCAAAAGAATCTTTTCTTAGAATTTGAAAAGAACGATGAAGAACAAGTTCTATTTCTTCCAGAAAAAATTAATCGTTTGAATTTTCAATTTGAAATGGCTAAGATTGTTAAACACGAAATTTATTATAAACAATCCCCAACTCTACTCTCACTAAAAAAGTTTTATCACACGACAAATCGGTTAGGATTTTCAATAGAATTAGATGAGATTCAAGGTTTTACGGATGTCCAGATCAAGATTTTAAGACTAACTTTTTTCTTAAACTCCGGTCATAAAGTTGAGTACACTTTTACGGAAAAATTTAACATTTCCGATATTTGGGTTAACGATGACTGTTATGACGGTTTTGAATACATAGATTTACGTGGAAGCAGAAATCAAAGAACAAAAGTAACTCAAGAAAGAGTAATACAAGAAGTAAAAACAGATTTTAATCAGAATACTGAGGAGAGAACGACAATCTACGAGAAAAAAAGTATTGAAAACATTTCAGTCGACAATACCTTACTTTCAATGATTGATGAGAATAATAAAACCTTAAAGAGTATAGAACAACATTTGAAAAATCTCTCATTAACATTACAAAATTTACCCGTTAATCCGATACTTTCTGGATCACCCATAAGAACCCCGCAAAGAATCCCTGGACCGGGTATTGAAAGGATAAAAAGCATGGACATCCCCTCTCTTATTCAGAATAGAGGTTCCTCTGCAAAAGTATTAGTAATAAAAGAAATGAAGGCTAAATTCAAGGAGGTAACCGAAAAAAACAATGGTTTTAGTATTAAAGATTTTTTAAAACCTATGGGGAAAGCCGAGCTCAAAGCTATCACATTGAATGACGAGGAGCTAATGAAGCGGGAAGAGATGGTAATTCAAAACCAAATTAAAAGATTTAAACTTCAACAAGAACAGGAAGTTAACCTAGAAGAACTTAAGGCACCCAAATAAATTAATATCTCTATTCAATTCTGCAATAGTTAAATGTCCTTAAAATTTCTAATATCTAAGTTTCTATTAGTTTCATTATAAATCTTTAATTAATTTCAATAATTAAGTTATAATTGGAGATATAAAACTCAATGGTGAAACAAAAAAATTTTATTAAATTATTTTATCGGTACCGCTGGTAGTGGGAAGAGTTCTCTTACGGGAATGTTACGGGATTACGTAACTGAGAGAGACCCAGAAATCTCAGCAATCACACTAAATCTTGATCCTGGTGTGAAAGTTATGCCTTATACACCTGATATTGACATCAGAGATTATCTAGTTCTTGAAGAAGTGATGACAAAGTACGGGTTAGGGCCGAATGGTGCGATGATTTTAGCATCTGATTTGATGGTTAACTTCTTAGACGATTTGAAGTATGAAATCGATGAATACAATCCAGATTGGGTATTTGTGGACACTGCAGGACAACTTGAACTATTTGCTTTTAGAGAGACTGGGCCTTTAATAGCAAGTTCGTTAGGTTTTGGATCAATTCAAAGGGCTGTTTCTTTCTTATTTGATTCAAATCTTGTGCTGAGGCCAAATGGCTTTATTTCAACATTACTTTTAGCCGCTTCTGTGCAGTTTAGGTTTAGGAATATTCCCCAGATTAATGTGTTGTCTAAAGCGGATCTATTAAGTGAAGATCAAATTGAGATGGTAGTTAATTGGAGCCAAGACTTTAAAGCGTTAGAGGATTCAACAAATGAAAGAGAAAGTGGTTTAATAAGAGAGTTATCCATGCTAATATCAGAAGTGTTCAGTCAATTAGGATCCACATCTGAGTTAATTTCTTGCTCTATTAAAGAAAAAGATGGTTTAGATTACTTATTTGCTTATCTACAGAGAATCTTCGATTCAGATAAGTCAAAGTTTTATTGATTTGCTTTATTAAATTATCTAAAAAATAATTGAATATTAAAGGGAGCTAAAACGTGAAAATTATTGGTCCGTGTGCGGGAATTGGCTCGAGATTACGACCATTTACATTGAGTAAACCAAAAACTTTCATAAATATCGCGGGTAAAACTGTTCTTGAGCATATCCTTAATAAGTTTGGCGATACATTCGATTCAGAAACAGAGTTAATTTTAATTGTTGGTTATAAAAAAAGACAAATTACAGAATTTGTTAAACAAAATTATCATGATAAGTTTAAATTAACCTTTATAGAGCAAATACCACGAGGATACAACGATGATGTACCATTTTACTGGGGATTGGGAGAAGCGGTGTATTTAGCTAGTTCAAGATTCGAAAAACTCAATTTTTCGAGTAAAGAAGCAGATAAACGTGAGGGATCCTTAATTTTTTTAGCTGATATGATACCTATTGATGAATACTCCTATTTAATGTATAGATATTATGAATCTGATGTAGATGGAATAATTACTGTTATGGAGGTACCAAAAGAAGATGCAAACTCCTACGGTGTTGTCATTGCTGATAGCAATTCACTTATTCAAAAGTTAATCGAAAAACCAAAAGATTTTGTTTCTAATTTAGCGATTGCTGGTATTTACGCTTTTTCTAATTCAGCTACTAAAGCTCTTTTTGATATAATAAAAGGTTATTTAGATAAAAGGAAAGATAATTCAAAAGAGGTTTATTTAACTGAAAGTCTACAAGACTTAATAGATAGTGGATTTAAAATTGCTGCTGTTAATTTAAAGAAAGGAATTTTAGATTTTGGAAGACCTTCTGAAGTATTAATTGGTAATAGGTACTTATTAGAACAACATTCTGTTAAAAAGGAGCAATTTCCTGAATTAAATATATCTACTGAGAAATCATTCATAAAAAATCCTGTTTACATTGGTAAAAACACATCTATAATTAATTCGGTTATCGGTTCTTATGTTTCAATAGGAGACAACTCTAGAATAGAAAATTGTATCCTTGAAAATTGTGTTGTTGAAAGCGAAACAATGCTGAAAAATGTGATATCAGAAAATTCGATAATAGGTAGTAATGTTAGAGTTGAAAATATTAGCAAAAATAACTTAATAATAGGAGATAAAAGTATTTATTAAGGTCTTATTTTTTATCTGAATAAGGACTTATTAAAATTGGCTTTTTTTAAGAAATTTTTTAATGCCATAAAATATATTTTTAGTATTAGTTATATAAATTATAAGAAGAATTTGAAATCTCACTGAACAAATTAAATTGTAAAATGATGTATCATGCCTTATAAAATCGCGTTTGATGTAGCACATAAACCCCGAGGTAAGATCGACGAGAATCTAACAGAATTACGAGATTTTTTAAACTCAAACGATTTTATGTGTTATAATTTTCTGGAAACTCCAATTACTCAAAATTCCCTTAAACCTTTTGATATTTTAGTGTTTGTATGTCCAGATTTTGCAAAAATTACATCGATGGAAATAACTGAAATTAATAATTGGGTAAGAAATGATGGTGGGGGATTATTACTTCTTTCACACGCAGGTGGAGATAGAGGTAGAAACAGTAATTTAAGTGAATTAAGTCAAATTTATGGTATAATCTTTGAAAATGACCAAGTTTTAGATGAAACTTATAATCTAGGTATGGAAAACATGCCTATAATTACTTCCTTCATCCCTCCACACCCAATTACAAATAGTATTAGTTCGATTTGTTATAGATCAGGCTGTTCACTAAGCGTTTTAGGGAATACTATATCAATAATTTCATCAAATGAAACTTCTGAGCCTTTCTCTTCGCCTTTAGTCTGTGTTTCTGAACCGGATAAAGGAAGAATATGTACTATTGGGAGTTATGAATTATTTAGAGATCGTTTAGGAGGAGGCTTTAGTAATGACGAACATCCAAATTTGGCATATAATATCTTTTCATGGTTGATCTCTGATTATCGAATGGAATTACATACGAGTGGAGCGGTCCCCGATGTTTTTACTGAAAAACCTGAATCTGATATCGCTACTTCTGATTACAATTCAGAAATAACTCCATCGTCATTTATTGAAAAGAAAAAAATCGATATTGATTTTTCGATGAAAATATCGAAAAAAAGCGACTTAGTAGAACTATTAAAAATATTTCAAAATCAAATCGACACGATAAAAACTACAATCGATAAACTGATCAAAACAACAATCGTATCAGAAAAAGAAATATTAGAACTCAGTAATCCTCTCGAAACTACTAATGTAAATGAAGAAAAAGTGATAAATGACTCAAAATCTAACGGCTTCGATGATCTATTAGAGACTAACGAAATCTTAACAGATTTACCGCCAAAACCAGAAAGTTTAAAATTTAAAGATGAAGGCGATTTTATCGGATTACCTAAAATCGATGATACAAATAAATTAAAACCTGTTCCAAAAAAAAAGGCTACTGAAAAAGTTAAAAAGAGAGACCTAGTGGCTGAAAAGAAAGCATTGGAAGGCAAACTCAGTTCGGTTCGAAACTTACTTGATTTTATAGAAAAAAAGCATGATTCTGGACAGATGGATGAAAAATCTTTCGAGAAACGTACTAGTCAACTTAAGAGTGATTTGATTACAACTCAAAACAAGATCGACGAATTTAATAAAAAATTAAAATAATTAGTAAAAAGATCACAATTCAAATTTCTTAATTTTTAGGTTTAAAATCATCAGGAACATACGGTTGGGCATATTTATTCACAATTTCGAAGAATTCTTTATCTCCAAGGCCCCTTGAAATTTTCTTTAATTCCTGTTTTATCAAATTAAAGGATTTTCTAAGGTCCTTTTTGGAAGTTTCCTCGTGTTTTTTTTTCACTTCAGACACGATTTGTTTTATAATTGCATCTGGAATATCTAAATCCAAGACTTTAATTTTTTTTTGAAGAGCGTATAAAATCGATTTGGAGCCTGAAAATTTTCCAAGATAGAACTTTCTTCTTCTACCTACCATATGCGGATTAATCGGCTCATACGTTAAAGGATGTGCTAAAATCGCCGCTATATGAAGACCACTTTCATGAGAAAATGCATGTTCTCCGACTATTGGTTTATTCAAAGCTAAGGGTTGGTTGAAGTATTTCTCACAGACTTCACTTAACTCTGGTAATCTTTTCAAATTAATACCAGTATTTATTCCGACTCGCTCTAAAATAGTAACGACTTCTTCTAAAGCGGCGTTTCCCGCTCTTTCTCCATATCCATTAATACATGTGTGTGGGTAAGTACATCCTTCAATTACTCCAGTAATCGTATTCGCAACAGCCAAACCAAAATCATTGTGAGTATGAATACCCATTGGGATTTTTTTCTTAAGAGGGTCAACCACCTCTTTTTTAATACGCTTGTACAAGTAAGAAGTAGAGTAAGGTGTCAAAATGCCAACAGTATCACCAAGCACAATTCTTTCAGAGCCCGCTTCAATTGCCGTCTGAAACACATTTTTCATATGATTAAAATCACATCGTGTTCCATCTTCAGAAACCCAATTAACTTTGAAACCATTATCAATTGCGTAATGAATTGCTTTAGTTATCATTTCTAATTGCTCTTCAGGATTTTGTTTCAGTGTCTTCCTAAATATTGGAGATATAGGCATAAATATTACAATTTCTTTAAGGTCTGCTTCTATACACGCATTGATATCTTCCTTCTTTGGTCGAGCTATTCCGAGGACAGTTGCTCTTTCCAAGTTTTCACTAACGAGAGTTTTAACAATTTTTTTTTCAGTTTTGGAAACCGCAGGAAAACCAACGGCAATTAATTCTACTCCAATTTCGTCCATTAACTTTGCTAAATGGATTTTTTCATCAAGTGTAAGATAAACAGTAGGACTTTGTTCTCCATCCCTCAATGTTTCATCCCAAATACAGACTTGAGATGGTATATCGAGATTCTGTTCTTTTAACGCAATTTTATTATAATCAACTAACAGGTTTTCTAGTTCTTCTTTTGTAAATTTATAGCTCATTTCAATTTCTAAGAATAGTCTAAAATAAATAAATTAAATTATTTATAGGAATTCAATAATATTAAAAAAAATCTATTTATATAAAACAAAATATAACATGTTTATTGATGCTCGCAACCACATTCGCATTCATGAGCATCCGGTGGATCAGGTTCACAACCCGTTTCTAAAATTTTTATTTTAAAATTAAGAGTTTTTCCCGCAAGTGGGTGGTTCATATCTATTATAATAAATTTATCATCTACTTCTTTAACCCAAGCCATAGAATGTGTCCCATTTGCGTCACCAACTCCTAGCATCATGCCAGGCTCCGGATCTAAATCCTTTGGCAGTTCCTTTATACTAACCGTTTGAACTAATAAGGGATCAATCTCGCCATAAGCTTCAGAAGCGCTTAGTGTAATATCAAACTCGTCTCCAACATCCTTACCTAATACTGAATTATTAAATCCTTGAATCAACATACTTGAACCGACTTCAAATTTTAATGGTTCTCCTCCTTGAAGCTCCGTGCTATCGAATATAGTTCTGTCTTCTAATCTTCCTTCATATTCAACTTTGATGATATCGCCTTTCTTAATAGCCATATTAATCCAACTTTTGTATTTTTTATAAAATAATAGATTATTGCTTATTAATTAACTTTTTATATTTTAGAAATTCTTAACCTCCCACTGGACTAAACTGGCTAAATCTATTTTAAAAGGAATTTGAAATTTTTCTACTCTGTAAATCCTTGAATTTTCTCATTTGTCTTGTAGGAGATTTTTGGAAAGCATAAACATTGACTTTCATAAATAGAATTAAAGCGTAATTTTACAATAAATTTAAACTATTTCTCTAAATATACTATTTTAATTACTACAAATTGCATTTTAAAAATAAAAGATATTAAGATACAAAGATATATTTAGAAAATGAATGACAGGAATTTTCAAATATTTTTAGAAGAGAATGAAATTGATCCTAATGTAATAGACAACTTTCTTTTAAAATTGAGAGATTATGAAAATTATCTCAAGAGTGAAAACCTAAGTCTCGACTCAGTTAATCCCAAAAAACTAGTTGAGTATACTGAATATTTGGTCTCTACTAATAAAGATACTGTTCTTGATTTTTTAAGAGCGATCTTGAGTTATGCTAATTACTCCAAGAGGTATGATTTCATTACTGAAACTATAGATCTTGTAGAATCTTATAACGCAATGGATACATTGTTCTCAAGAGTAGCTGAAATTCATGGAGAGCAAATACGAAATAAAATTTTTAGAGATTTAACTATCCCTCCGTTAGGTATGCATCCAGAAAAAAAACCGAATTTTACTAAAGACATCATGAAAAGATTGGGAGATAATCTTGGAGATGAAAATACAATCGCACTTCTTTCACCTTGCCTTCACGGTCGTCCCCCTGATGATATTGAAGGAGATAAAAAAAAACTCGCTGAATTAGGAATTGATGGATTTTTGCTCAAGAAACACCAAGATTTAATAAAAAGGCTTGAGAAACATAGAGATGAAGGAACCTTAGAATTTGCTCAGATCGTGGACGATGAAGTAATTGAATTTGCCAGAAATAACCAGATGTTAGCTGAAGGAATAAGAAGAGGAAATCTCATTTATACCAGCAAACTTCCTTATCAAACTAAGAAATTTTTAATAGCAAAAGATAATAAAATGAAAAAGTTTTATCTTTGTTACTGTCCTTGGATTCGAGGTGCTTTGAAAGAGGGAACTGAAAATGATATTTCAAAAAATTTCTGTCACTGTAGTGCTGGTTGGTACAAACTATATTGGGATCAGATTTTTGAACAATCTATAATAGTCGAACCCATAAAAACGGGTCTTAACGGAGATTTAGAGTGCAAATTTGCAATCCACTTGCCTGTAAATATAAAAACTCAAACGAAATGAAATAAGACTTACTCAAAGGATGATTATGTCATCTGTTCAAATAAGGCTTGTAATTCTTCTTTCACATCAGTTAATCCTAAATCTTTAAGGATTTCATTAGAACGATCACTTAAAGAGTAAAAAGATCGTGGTTCAGATCGTTTATATTCTGAAACCTTCTTGTTTTTTATGAAATTGTTCTCCTTTAGGATCTTGATATGGTAATTTAAGTTGTTCTCTGGAATTGATGGTAAAAGTTTTCTTAATTCGCTAAAGGAAAGCGGTTGCTTTGCTAAAAGTGTAAGCAATATTTTATAACGGGTCTTTTCAGATATAAATTCTAATCCTTTTCTTTTATCTTCAAATTTCATTGAAAGTTTCAAATCATCTCCCTCCTATCATTTATATTAGTTTTTTCGTTTTGTTCCAAGGTAAATATGTTTAACCACATATTTAAATCTAACCCAAATCTAATAGAGTCAATTATCATTGATATATAATAATTTATAACATAAATGAATTTCTAAATTATTTCATATATTGGGGGAATTTGAATGCAAGTATCACATAGGAGTGCTTGGGATGAATTTTTAGACGAATTTATTAGCGTATTTTCTGTTTTTGACTTGAATAAGAATAAAATATTTATTTGTGGGTCATATAACGATGAAACATTCACAAATCTTCAAGAAGTGCAAAGGATAATAAATATAAATGAAAATAATCTTGGGTTTTTTGAAAAAGAATTTAGTCGCACTCATCTTGAAAATCTCATTCTAAAATTTGATCTAATTGCGAAATTCTCGGATGAAATTCTAATGGTTATCGAGCATGATAAAGGTGGGCACATGATTGAAATGGGAATTATCCTTTCCTTTAAAGAATATTATGAAAAAACCAAAATATTTGTTTTAAAAGATGTAGAAATCACTGAAGTATTAAAAAGGGGAGGTTTGCTAACTCCCTTTTTTAAAGAAAATATAAGCGTATTTTATTTTGAAGATGTAGAACAGTTAAACGCTATAATTAGCGAAATTTATTAGTAGAGCTATTTCTTAGGAATGGTGAAACCAAAAAATTAAATTAGCTTTTTGAGAATCCACCATGATGGAATTCAATTTTGTAAATAAGTTTCAACTTTTTGCAGTAAGCATCTATTTCTGATTCAATAGAATCCCACTGAGAATGGTCTTTCCTAAATTCTTCATATACAGGTAAGATGTCAGGATTTATTTGCTTTATAATTTTTAAAATTCTTGGAACATTATGAGGTCTGAAGTTTAAATTCTCAAACATATATGAATCTGTATATTCCATTGTCTCTTCTATAATCGCTTTATAATCCGTAATTTTCGGAAAAAATGGAGATATAAAAGTATAAGTTTTAATTCCGTTCTCGTGTATTTCTTTTAAAGCTTCTAATCGTTCTTTTGGTCTTGAAGCTCCCCGTTCGATCAATCGTGCGAATTCATTATCTAAGGTGCTAATTGAAATACCCACTTCAAGATTATCAAATTTTTTAAATAAATCAATATCTCGTACTACAAATTTAGACTTAGTTAAAACTGACATTTCTGCTTTGGTTCCTAAAAGGCTTTCTAGGATTTTTCGAGTATTTTTATACTTTAACTCTAAAGGGGTATAAGGATCAGTTACAGAGCTTAGTAAAATCCTTTTTCCATTGTATCTTTGAGGCTTAATTTTCTCGAAGTCATAAGTCTTGATATCCAAAAATTCGCCCCATTTATCGCCCTTATGGCCAGTAAATCTTATCATGAATTCTGCGTAACAATAAATACACCCATGTTGACAACCAATATAAGGATTAATAACAAAATCAATTTTGGGTATGTTACTCTTCGTTATTATGCTCTTTGCTTCTCGATAATTAATATTCATAATGTTGAATGATTCCTATATAAGTTTAATTATTATGTCGCAATCCTCACGAAGTTTAGAACTTCTACCGGAGTGGATTGCATTATCTATACCGTGATAGAATGGATGAAAGCAACCTAATAACCTTTTATTTACCACATTTACAATAGCGTCACACTTGAGTATAGTAATGTCTCCTAGCCATAAAGCACAACAATCAGCAGCTTTATAAGACGTATTAGGCATTGATTGATCAATTCGAGGAATGCTATTAACATTTAAAATCTGTTTATCTTTCAATTCCCCCTGTAATAATCCTCCTAATTTTAAATGAAACCAGGAAGGTAGTGGGTTGGAATCTCTTATTGTTAGTAAAGAATACAGTTTTTGTCGTTTTAGTTCATAGGAAGATGATTCAAATCCTTCCTCAGCTTGGATTCCCATAGATGATTCAGAGTTCAAATAAGATAATAGTTCAGCAACAAGAATTAGCCTATCTCTTTCTGCTTCTGGCACCGGATTTGAAGGAATTAATAGCTCATTTAAATGAATCAAGTCAAAATATTCTTCCAAGTCCAAAGACTGACAATTTAGTCTCAAATTTCTGCTTAAACTTCATCAGGTCTTCTTATTTTTATCTAATATCAATTAATTGAAGTACAGTTAAAAACACTTATTTTATAGAATATTAACAAACGGTTAATTTTCTGACTTCAAAAGGATTTTTTTTAAGAAAAATCTATTAATATGTCTAAAATTAATATATATAAAAAATCAACCTAGGTGTTTTTTATGCGCTTAAAATTATTTGAAAATAATAGAACTAATAAAATCATCCTCTATATTATTCTAATAGCACTAATAATTACATCGGCTATACTTATCTCCATGATAGTATATTCCTTGACTCTTGAAGAAACTGGAGGAGGATGACCTAGTACATGCAGTATCTTGACAAATGTATTTTTAACTTTTAAGTAAAAAAAGGATGATTTTTGCGAGAAAATATTAGTCGCAAGATGACTTACCCCGCAAGGGTTCATAAAATAATAATACTAATAATATCTTATATAATATGTAATATTTATTCAACTATTAATTAACATAACTCTTATAAGTGTTTAAAACCTCTTTATTACACAAATTTGAATAGCTGTGCAGTATAATGTCAAATGAAACTCCCGATAATGTTAAAAGTTCTTTACGTGCGATTGGATTAACAGATTATGAGATCTCAATATATCTAACTTTAATTTCTAAAGGACCTATGGATGCAAGGGAGCTTTCTGATGCATCAGGTGTTCCATATTCTAGAATATACAATATTTTAACTCAATTAGAAAAGAATAAAATGTTCATTCTACGAGAAGAAAACACTCGTCCGTCAACTTATTTTGCAAAAAGTCCTGATGAAGTGCTAATTATCGCAAAGAAACAACTTAACGATAATTTTGATGAACATTCAAACAAAATCATCCACATGCTCAAACCGATTTACGAATCTCATGACACTCCCATAAAAATTGCTTTATATGTTCACCGAGGACGTGATGTATGTATCAGTCGCAGTATTGATCTCATCAATCGCGCGAAAAATTCTCTTTACTTCGTTGCTCCCTATTATGAGTTTTTAGATGTATTTTATGATGATGTCAAAAAAGCAAGAGCTAGAGGAGTTACTGATATAAAAATGCTTATTGAAGAAGAAGCATTGAAAGACAAAGATTTTAGAGAAATAATCGAAAAATATCGTGAAATCTCTGAAATTCGTTCTCGTAATCAAGTGTTTGGAGCAAGCGTAGTAATGGATGAAGGGGAAGACGCTTTTATTATACTGACGCAAGGCTTTTTCAAGGCATTAAGCTATTTCGGGGTAGCTACCGATCATATAGCATTTGGACCCGCAAGCAACTTTTATTTTAGCTATTTATATACATCAGCAAAACCACTGAAAAATATGACGAAATAACAATTTCAGCTGGAATAATCTAATAATCTTACTCCCTCGATTTCTTATGTAATTATCTTATTTATTTTCTTTTCCATTAAAAACAGGGATAATTATATGTGAGGGATGATCTTTATCGTGATATATTGTTTGGGTGGAGATTTGGTATTTCTTTTTATTTTTTTTCCCAGCAAGGTTAGAATTAACGTCAAATCTTGGAAAATTACTTGAAGTAATCTCTAACCGTATTTTATGATTCTTTGGAAAATAAATAGCAATGGATCCGATTACTATTTCGAATTTGTAAATCTTATTAGGGGCAACTAGTTCAGGTTCGTCCAGGTTACCGCTGCGGTAACGCGTTCTAATCCCTGAATCAATAAAATTTATAGATTTCTTATTGTTTGGGTAAACATCAACTAGTTTAACCATGAAATCCGTATCCTCTACAGTAGTTGAAGCGTAAAATATTATTTTTACCTCTCCGATTATCTCCAAACCTTTTTCAAGGGCACTGGTAGTAAAAATTAGAATGTCGTCACATCTTTCAATATCAGTTTGGTCTTGAGGACCACTTAATAAGAACAAATTTCTCCCGCCTTTAGTAATCACGGGATTCGAAGGGTCAAATAAGTATTGATCTGGTGGTTCTTCTTTAGGTTTGATTTTAGAAAGAATACCATCTCCGTTTAGGCTGTTACTCTTCCCATTTGAGTGAATATATAACTTTAAATCAGTTGAAGTTGGAGGCCATTTATAAAAAGCTCTCCAAATATCCTTATTTAATATATATATCTGTAATGGAGGAATTTCAGATAAAAGCGATTGTTCCCCTTTTAAACAACAATCATACCACCAGAAGGGGAGGATATTTTGGAAGAATCTAAAATCATCTTTTAAATGTGTATATTTCAATGGCTTTGAAAAAAGCTTATCTATATTCATATGACTCCACGGTCCAATGATCATTTTAAACTTCTCTCTGAAAAAATCTGGCGCGTTTTTTTGTATTAACATAACATCTCGAATCATATGTTCTATGAACATGTCATACCACCCCCCTATAAATAACATGGGTGTGTTAAATTCATAGTTGAGTCCAAATACATAAGGAGATAAATCGTAATTTTGAAATAAATTTTGCTTGTAGAAGATTTCTTTTATTAATTTTAAGAACGACCCTTGATCCTTTTTTGACACATCCACTTTTGTTTTATAGACGCTATTCATCATTTTCATCAGGTATTTAGGACTCTGAACGCTTGCCAGATCTGATAATTTAGGTTTTTTAGAATTAATCGGCTCGTTATAATAGCTTTTTGATGGATTAAAAAACATTTCCTTATACAATCCGTTCTTATCCCACTGGTCGAAATCCATAGTTGTTAGATTTTTCATGGTTGCTGTAGAAATCATTATCAAATAAACAGCTCCTGAAAGACCAACAGGATACAATCCCCCTGGATGCCAAAAAACGTTAGAATAAGAACTGTGAATAGGATTTAAACAAGTGAGTAGATTTTCATTGCTCCAAGAAACAGCCAGCTGTGTTATGCCTAAATATGACAAACCCCACATACCAATTTTCCCATTGTACCAAAATCGTTTGGTAATCCAACGTAAGGTATTTAGTCCGTCTTGTCGTTCATACATATAAAGTGAATTAGTCCCATAATCACTCGATCGAGCACAACCCCGAATGTCTTGAATCACTACTACATAACCCTTAGAAGCTAAGAAATATCCCAAGATGCTAAGTTGATTTTTCCAATATGGTAATCTCACTAGAATCGTCGCCTCTTTACCTCTCTTGCTGTAAATTTCTTTAGGTAAATAAATATCTGTTGCGAGTTTTCCACCGTCTTTAAGTTCAATTAGAACTTCTTTTAATCTTCGCACATCATTTTCTGGAAAAAAATTAATTTTTTGGAATCTGCGTAAACGCCCAATAAGTTTAAATGTTTTAAATAGGGGAGAATAAACATAATCGACAAAAAATGACATCCGAATAAGAATTGAACTTAAAGGAGTTAAAATAGATGGTAATCTAAGACCTATCTTTATTTCTTTAGGATTAAACTTTCTTTTCATACTCTTAAAATAATATAAAGTTAAAGATTTTTGAATTTAACTATTTACCATGTAATTGTAATTGCATTTTCTGGGCAAATTTCAACACATTTAAAACATTACCCTCAGAATGACCCCCATATAGGCGTGACTCTCCAATCTTGTGGATAAATTAAATTATCTATACACAAATCTATAAATTAAATCGATTGAGAGAATGCTATTTAATACTACTTGAGAAACGCTCTCTTTCCTAAATAAATAAAAAGTTCTCCTAATTCAAATACTGTGAGTGGAAAGATCAAATTTGCCATATCATTACGTAAATCTTGTTTATCTTTACCAGCGACAATTAGTTTCTTAATATCTTCAACAATATCATCCATATTCAAGAATAATATCTCTATTTTATCGCAACCGGTTAATTCCTCAATATCTTTATCCAAATGCTTTTCTACTTGGTTTAAAAGCCCTATTTTTAATGTCGGTTCTAATTCGTATTTGGATATAATTTGATTTATCTCTTCAAGTATAATATTTATGGTTAAGTTCCAATCTTTATTCTCCATATATTTAGGAATTAAAATCTCGCTAATTATTATTTCAAAAAGAGTTTGGGGTGCCTTTTCGTCAAATTCTATATCTGAACCATTCCTTAATTTTATTGTTTTAACCATTTCCAACCTCAACTCATTTAAAAAATTCTTCTTATTAATTAATAGACTTGTTTTTTATAAATTTTTTCAGACTTTTCAATTCTTGATTTGGTTTTGACTATTCAAAACTTTCACTAATTAAACTAGGACCAAAAGTATGCAACTTCTAAAAAAAAAAGATGATTTCAAAGTTCAAAAATCGAAAATATATAAAAAGAAGTTAAATTGGAAACCAAGATGTTCAAAAGTATAAAAAGAGGAGACGTATTTATCTAATAACAGGGTTAAGGGTTGAGGTATTGAGTCCTAAGACTCTTAGGTATAAGAATATATATGTAATCATGGTTTCCAATTTTTTTTTTCTATTGTAATATTGATTTTATAACTATTTAAAGATATCTATCTTTTCACATGACAAAAAGGAAAATTTAATTTACAATCGCTTTTAATGATTAAAGCGCAATTCTTGATATATTCAGAAAAATCTAATTATTTTTTAACGACAATTAAAACGATAATTAAAATTTATAATAAGAATTAAAAATCAATTTTATTCTTAATTTTTGTAATAATTTTTCGAGAAAGAACAATCTCATTTTCAAAATCTAATTCAAATATCGAATTATATATCATATACATCCCATATTTCTTTTTAAAATTTTTTATTACCTTTCGAATGAATTTCTTATCAATATTTCTTCCTTTTTTCTCGATTTTATAGAATTTCAATATATTCTCCTTTAAAAGTGATTTAATATTTTTATCGTAAAAACGAGCTATCTTAAATCCCGCGAACTCTGTGCACATGATATTCCAACTAGGAATTGTTATAAAATTGGAATCACATATGAAATAACTGTCGTATCGATTTTTAAACAAACCTTGTTTTTTCTTCTTTATCGGCTTAGAATAATGGAGTGCGAAAGGAGTTCTTAATGACGCTTTATCTCTTCTTATATCTAAGTTTACATAATAAACACGTCCTCCATACATTCGATGTAAATAATTTTCTGCTGGACTAATTTTAATAGATTTTACATCTTTAGGCCCCTTAGGAGAAGCAACGCATTTTCCATCCCCGTATAACATCCATAGGACGAAAATCCCCTTTCCATTGTAGTCCTTAGTTCTCGTTATTATTTCTTTAACAGAAATTTTAGAATTTTGAACTTCAACAACGAGTTCTTTACCTGTATCAAGTTTAAAATATACATCAGCATAACGGTTGCCAAAGTACTTCTCAAGTGATCTATTTACAATTGATTCATCATTTTCATAGATATATTTATACAGAAATAATTTGATTGCTCTATGAAAGTGTGACTCTGCTGGAGTGCTTATTAACGATATTTGTTTCATTTGGCGCTTAAAAACAAGAAATTTGATGTTTTTGTAAAAAAAAATCTCTTAGAACTAATATATTCTAACGGTATTCTAAATTCTTGAATTTCTAGCAAAATTTTTCTTTAAATATAATTAGAATATTAAAAATCCAATTAACTGTAATCAGTAAAAAAGTAAAATTAACTATAAAAATATGATAAAAATGGTAGATAAACATAGTCAAAGCTTTTTCGGACAATCAACAGGTCTCACACTTCTTAGCTCTTCAAAATCGGATTCGTTTATATTTTTGAAGTGTATTAAGAAAAAACCAGATGGATCGTGGGAAAAACCATCTTCAGGGGAAGGAAAGACGATAAAATGTAATTTAGACGAAATAGTTATGATTCTTGAGGTTTTACAAAGAAATTCCGATTCCTGGTCTAGCTATCATAATTTTAATGAAGTGAAGACTCAGATATCTTTTAAATGGGAAAACGAGACTAAGAAAAAACTTCTGATTTATATTGGTAGCTATTCTAAAATGTTGAACTTTGCTCAAACTGAGATTTTCCGGCTATTATTAAAACACATTTTAAAAGAAAAAATAGAGTTTTCTACAGTAGTAAAACTAAACTCTGGAAAAACTACAGCTGTTAGTCCAAAAGTTAGTGAACAAAGGAATCAAGATATTGACGCTACGACACTACCCATCGTTAAAGAATCCATCGAACTTAGTGAAAACGATGTGAGTCAAATAATGGGCGTTATAGAGGGAGAAACAGAAAAAGCTTTACTTATCCAATTTAATAACGATAAAGAAATTTGGATTCCCAAATCGGTGATCCGATCAAATTACAATTCTTCAAACGATATATCTCAAAACTTTACAATTGATAACTGGATTCTTAAAAAAAATAATGTACCTAACAATTAATTTTCCTTTATCTATTGGGAAATATTGGGTAAATATTCGTTATCGCATAGATTTTTTAATTCTTTATTATAATCAATCATTTTTTTTGCAATTTCTGGATGAGAAAGGAGCTGGACCTCCGATTTATCGTCATGATCCCATAATAAATAAGGTGTTTCCTCATTCGGAACCTCCTTCTTAACTTGTTCTATCCAATCGGGAGGTAATTCATTTTCTAATTCTACATCTAGCATTCTGGCTAAGAAAATAGTCCACGCTCTTGGAACGACTGTCATTAGGTAACCACCACCTCCTACCGCAACCCACCTATTATTACAATAATCATGAGCACATGTATACAGGGTTTGAGCAATATCATTGTATGCCGATATAGAAACTCCCATTTGAGTCAACGGATCATTAAAGTGCATATCAACGCCTAATTGAGTAAATAACAAATCGGGGGAATAAGCATCTAAAATTCTAGGCACGCAGTATCTAAATAGTTTTACAAACATTCGATTACTGGTTCCGGGGAGTAAAGGGAAATTTAATGAAAAACCTTTTCCCGGCCCTTCACCAATCTCATTTGTGTGTCCTGTGCCAGGAAATAAAAACTTTCCACTTTCATGAAAAGAAATGGTTAAAACATTAGGATCGTCGTAAAATAACCATTGAACGCCATCCCCGTGATGACAATCGATGTCTAAATAAGCTATTTTAATATCTTTTTTTAAATGTTTTAGATGATGTATCGCAACCGCAATATCGTTGAAAATACAAAACCCTGAAGCTCTTTTTTTTTGAGCGTGGTGTAATCCTCCAGCAGGATTAAAACCAACTATAATATCATTGTTTTTCCAAACTAAATCTGCAGCTAAGGTACTTGCTCCACATACAAGAGCGGAAGCTTCATACATTCCTTTAAATATGGGATTGTCACCTGGACCTAAACCGTATAAATACGGTTGAATTGTGCTGTCTTCCGGATTATCACTCAATTTTTTAACGACTTCAACGTATTTGGTGTCATGTGCTCGTTCTATTTGTTCTCTAGTTGCTACTATTGGTTCTTTTATTACCAGCCGTTTATGACTCAGAAGATTTAGTTTTTCCATAAGGTCATAAGTTAGTTTCAACCTTAATGGGCGTAGTGGGTGATTTGGCCCAAAATCGTATCTACCATATTGATCAGTATACACTAAAGCAACTTTGTCAAGCATGATATTATTATGAATTTAACTAACTATTTATTTTTTCTAAGGATAATTTATAAAAATATTTTATAAACCTTTTATGAGAAAGTCCTAACAGAATACATAAGATTATATTATATGAGTATCATATAAAAAAATAAAGATAATATAGTAAAGTACTTAGTAATCTATTCCTCCTCTATTAAAAATGAGCCAAAGATTTAGAAAATTCGTGGAAAGAGTAGCGAAGGACAACGAATTCAAACCGCTGAAAAACAGATTACTAAACTATTTACAAAAAGAAAGCCAAAACAAATACAAAAATTATCCTCGACTACTTGAGTTAATGCAAACATATTGGCCAAAATACAAAGAAGGATCTAAAATTTCCTACTTACTTAAGGATCATCACAATGAGATATTTACCTTTTATCTGAATACAATCTTTCCTTTCAGAAAGAGAGGTTTAACTTTGGCTTATCCTGAAGCACCAACGACGGTCGATTTTAAATTAGTCTATCAATATCATTATAATTTAGCAGAGATTAATGTTGTTGAGGAAGTTCTAAAAGAATGCAAGATAGATACTAATGTTGATAATGTTTTAAAGAGAATATTAATTTTCGCTGTTAGTTCATTTAGTCCTATGATTGAGCAGATTTTTAAGCGTCCGTTCGCATTTCAGTTTTCGAGCATTGATGCTAATCCTTTAAATAATGGTGAATGGGAAATAATTGCGATAATTTCAGCCAGAGAGCAATAGCTTCATAATCTACTAATTACTGCTCTAAAAAATTAAAATTTTATTCTATTATAGAAGAAAAGCAATCTATTTCGTCAAAAAAGATCCTAAATCCATCATCTTACCATCACCCTTTTTAACTTGGATCTTTCCTTTAATTCCTTTAACCTTTCGTTCTAAATAGATAATCGCATCTAAAGGAATCTTTCGAGGTACACCACCTTGCCTATTAATAATGGCAATTAAATAATCTATATTGTTTATAACATCTGGACTTACTAGTTCGTTGAATATTGCCTGATATACCATTGGTTCGTTCGTCCTTATTTTTTCTAAGTAAGAAAAAGCATCTGCTGCTAGGACAACTCTTAACACATAGATAATTTTATCATTAATTGAAACAACTCTCTCTTGGCTTGCTTGCTGCCTTTTTTGAGCCTCCATAAGCGCTTTCATTTTTTTCACACGCAATTTTTCTAATTCGTGCCGTTCCTGATCCTTGTTAAACTCATCCATAATTAAAACCTAATGATTTTGTATTTACCATAAAATTAAGAATTTACTATTTTTAAAGCAATGTCTAATGCTCTTATACCATCATCGAGGGTAACATCCTGTTCTTTATCGTAAAGAAAATTATTAATCTCTCTCTTTAAAGGTTCGTCAGTCCTTAAGGGCGTAAACGAAGTGTCTTTGGTAATTGGATGTTCTCCCTGCAAATCTATACCTGTTCGTATATTTATCTTTTGAGTAATGAAATCGGCGGATATACCTCCAAATTCCCCATTAACGTTAATTCTCCTAAATTTCGATGGAGTTAACCAATTTGATTCAATTTGACCGATAGCTGTGCCAAAATCTAAAATAATGAATGCCGCATCAGCATGAATACTATCTTTATAACATTTTTTTAACCCAAAAGCGTTTACAATCTCTTTCTTACCCATAATTTTTTCTTGAAGATAAATGTCGTGGATTGACAAATCCAGAATTACTCCCATATCCCAATCTCTCCTAGGATACAAGCCAACGCGTTTAGAAGCAATTGAGATAATCTCACCAATTTCGTCAAGATGGCTTAATAGTTTATCAACGAC
>JAGXNP010000033.1 GCA_019894885.1 Promethearchaeota archaeon
ATTAGTGATATTTCTTTTGACAACTCTCTTTACTAAAGATTTCTTTATTGTTTTTGATAGAAATTGGGAGAACAAAAAGCAATTGTCATTCAACCTTAATTTGTTCTATCTGAAATCATTTAAGAAAAAAAGTAAATCGTTTTCATACATAAGTAATCCCTTTTTTAGAGGAACTATTGTTTTTGGATTAGATTACCAAGATAAATTTCAACCTGTGAGTTTTTCTAAACTCCAAAATGATGGGAACTCGCAACCTATTAATCCAAGACTGTTTAAAAAATTCTTACTTGATGCTAAAAATAAATTTATTGCTTTTTCAGATCAAACGCAACCAAATGAATTTAAACCAATAAAAGAAATGCTCAAGAATCTTCAATATGGCGAAAGTAATATCAAAAATCTTACATTCTGCAAAAAGTGTTTAGAAGATAAGAAATTTACTTTATTGAGCGAAAGAACTAAGATAAAATCACTACAAAACCAATATTTTTGCTCAAACTGTGCATTAGACTTAATAGTAAAACAAGCAAGAAGAGCAGGACTTATTTCATCTGAAAAACTAAACCCTAAACTTAAGAACTTCTTTAATCATCTGATCTTGAAATTCAGAGATGCGAAAAGGGTTTTAGATTCTTTTAAAGTTGATTTTGATCCAGTAAATAATAAAGAGATGACCCTGTACGATGTTGAAAGGAATCCACAAGTAAGTAAGAAATATTTAAATTATAGCGTTGATGGTCTCGCAATTCAGGATACATATAAAAATTTACTAAAGTCTCAGAAAATTTCAACCCTCTTACCAATTCAAGCAATTTCAATTGATAAAGGACTCTTAAAAGAACGCTCTAATCAATTAATTATGGCACCCACCTCAGCAGGTAAAACTTTAGTAGGTGAATTAGCAGGAATTTCGAGAATCCTTAGTGATAAAAAAAAAATGCTTTATTTAGTTCCAATCAGGGCGCTAGCTAGTTTAAGAACTGAAGAATTCAAATCTAAGTATAAATCCCTTAATTTAACAATTATAAAGAGGATTGGGGAATCTCTATTAGAAAAGAAAGAACTGGAGGATTTAGATACCCTAGACAAAGCAGATATAATAATCGCTACCTACGAGGCGATAGATCACATTTTAAGAAGCGGTAATAAAACTTTTTTGGGTTCTATAGGAACGATAATTATTGATGAAATTCAGACTTTAAGTGATCAAGAACGTGGTTTTATCCTAGACGGTTTAATTGCTAGACTGAAATCTTTTTTTAGCGATGCTCAATATTTGTATTTAAGTGCTACGATAGGTGCACCAGATATATTAGCCAAAAAATTAAAATGTATCTTGATTAAGTATAATAATCGCCCAGTCCCGATAGAACGCCACTTAATATTATGTCTTAATGAATCAAGAAAACTGAAAAATATATCGAGATTAGTGCGTGCTGCGTATTTAGAAAAATCTAGTTATGGGTTCAAAGGACAATCAATCATTTTTACGAATTCAAGAAAAAAGTGCGAATCGCTTACAGCTTATCTGCAAAATAAAGATATAAGGGCAAAATCTTATCATTCGGGATTAACTAATGAGGAACGAATGATAATTGAAAAACAATTCCAAAATCAATCTATAGCAGCCGTTGTTGCTACGGCAGCATTGGCAGCAGGTGTAGACCTACCTGCAAAGCAGGTTATTTTTGAATCACTTTTGATGGGGATAAATGTTCTAACAGTAGCAGAGTTTGAACAGATGTTAGGTCGAGCGGGTAGATTGAAAAAACACGACTTGGGAAGAGCTTATCTCCTTATTGAACCAGGGAAAAATTATTCACCACGTAATAAAACTACTGAAGAAAATATTGCGATTAACTTACTTAATGGAAAAATTAAAGATTTTGAGCTGCACCCCGATGAAGAAAGATCATTAACCGAACTATTAGCCTTTATATCAATGTTTAATGAAGGCGTTGAAAAGGCAGCTATTTATAAATTTCATGATTATCTAATTAATGCCAATTATGAAATAGAAGAGTTTATAAATAAATTGATAAATCACCGTCTTATTCAACTAAATAACGGTGTTCTATACGATGCTACTTTTCTGGGTCAATCTGTTGCAAAATCTTTTTTAACCGTTGAGATGAGTCTGAGTATTATTGAAGAATTAAAGAAGAAAGAAAAAAAGATTATTGAAATAGTACTTGACTTAAAAAGTTTAAGAAATGTTTATCTCACTAAAAAAGTCGTTGCTGATTTATCAAAACATAGACCAGCAAAGTATTCCTCAAATAATTTCTTTAGTTCTAGCGTATTATCACTCATGGATGCTAATTATGTGAAAAAAAGAAAATCATTTTCAGATGATTTTATAAAATATGTTTTAATTTGGACAAAAGAAATTTTCAACTGCGATTGTAAAGATAAACCTTATTGTGATTGCGGTAGACTGAATTTAGAAAAGATAATCTTGAATTTAAGAATTGAGAATTATTTTTCTATAAAAGAAATAAGTGAATATCTTGAAGATGAATTGGAAATTATGATGTACAAGGGGGATATTACTGATTATTTAGAAAATTTAATTTACTCTTTTGAGAGCATTTTAAACATTTCTAAAGGTGTGCTTAATTTAGATCCTATATATAACGAGGAGCTTTCGGAGATTCCAAATATTATAGAAAGGATTAGAAAATGAATATTTTTCATTTAAAATATAATCCAAAACTTGTTAAAATGAGTTCGAATATAGATGATTATTTAGGTTGAGCGATATCCAACGCTTTTGTAATTATTTAGTGTGTAACTCAATGATGTCATTCTCTTTTAATTCGTATTCTAGTCCTACTTTTTTTTTTGTTTGCCTAGCCTTTTTTCTAATAACTATTGCGTAATCAAATGATTCGAGAAAACTTCTGTGTATCTTCAAAGTCACATCTCTGATCGTTGGTTGATTAGGGGCACATTCTAGGATTAAAGGCTTTTCAGCAATTATACCTTTATTCATTGTGTAGACTTTCATTTTTTGTAAGTATTTTAAAACAATTTTTCCAAAATCACCAGGGATTTTTTTCTTTTCCGCGCTCGTTCCGATAACCAAGGGAAATATGTTTGAATAAAATTTTTCTAATTCGGAGAAAGTATTTTTAGTTAGCGCTAAGTCCCCCTTTGTTCCTAAAATAATAGCTTTTTTATACATTACAGAAGGATTTAATGTATCGACAATTTGATCGAGTTCGATCTTACCGAATACTTTGACTATACCATTCCGAACACCCCCAGCATGAGTGATTTCTTTAATTTTTTCCGTTAAATCTTCAACATCATTCAGCTCTTTAGATTCATTAGTTAAATAAAATACTTGAATTTTATTTGAGCCAGTTTTCTCAATTGTAAGTGGAGGAGGTTGAACATTGATTCTTACATGTGATTTGTTTAGTTCATCTAAAAGCAAGTCAATTTGATTTTTGTAATTACGAGATAAATCTACGCAAAAGCATATTAAATCACATGCTCTCAATTGCGAGATTATTTCTTTTCCGTTTCCGATTCCACTTGAAGCTCCTTCCATTATCGAAGGCATGTCAACTATTTGATATCGTATTTTTTTATGCGTATAGATGCCAATTTCAGGTACTGGTGTAAATTTTCCAATTTTATCCCTTGCTGCGCCTGTTAATAAATTCAACAGAGATGTTTTACCAACACCTGGAGAATTATAATCGCTTATTAGAATCAGTTGAATTCCTTCTTTTTTTATTGAAAAAGGGCTAACTTGTTTACCAATAGTTTTAGCTCGGGTTTTTAACGATTCCTGTTCTCTTCTAAGCTTAGCTAATCGAGATTTATTTAAAGCAACAATTTTTTCCGTAGCTTTATGTTTGGGAACTAAAGAAATAAATTCCTCTAAACGCTTTATTTTTTCATCAATGGTTGAGGCTTCTAGATATTTCTGATACGCTGCTTGCGCTTCTGATCCTATATTTGAACTCATAAAAAATGCTCTCTAAAAAATTAGAATATGGAGCGAAACCTATCTTCCGTTTTCAATCTCAAATCTCCTATGATATCGTCAACTCTTCCTTCAAATTTTTTAAAAAACTTTTCCTTTTTTGTAAAAATATCATTAAGAGAATATCTGTTAAGAAAATGTGAATTTACTTCTTTTAAATGTTTTTTAACCACTTCTGATTCTGTTTCTTTCTCAGTTATAGCAAAAGATATTAATGGTTGCTGATTGGTTTCATCGTTTGGTAAAGCAACTAAATCACAATAACAAACTAGTTTGAAAGAGGCTAAGGAAATCACATTTATATTGTCTCCAAAAACTTCAGATGTGAAACTTTCGAGTGCAGAGAGGAATCCGGCTCTTAATCCTGGATCTAATCCTACGCCTGTATCGGAATCGTAGTATTTTTTGTTAAATACATTCCTTACACCTAAATTTATACCAAGCTCCAGAATAGCCATTTTAAAGCAATTTTACTCTTTGTGTTAAATTCGGGTCAAAATTTAATCCTAAGCTTATTAGGTTGTAAGTATATTAATAATTTAACTTTATAAAACGAATCGATAATTTGAAATCATTTTTGTTTTAAATTCTTATTAAAATACGGGATGATTTGTTAGCAGATATTATTCCTTAATTTGGCGTTTATAGGCATTATAGGTGTTTTGAAGTAGAAAACTAACTGTCATAGGCCCTACTCCCCCTGGATTTGGAGTTATCCATGAACACACATCAAACACATCTTCGAATTTAACATCTCCTCGAGTCTTTCCATTTACTCTACTTGTGCCTACATCAATAATTACAACGCCTTCCTTAATTTTATCTTTGGTTATGAAATCAGGTTGACCAATAGCTACTATTAAAATATCCGCTTTTTTAATATGACCCTCTAAGTCTGATGTCGAAGTGTGACATATTGTTACTGTTGCATTCCTCTTTAAAAACATGAATATTAAAGGTTTTCCCACTAAACTTGATCGGTTAATAATAACAACATGCTTTCCCTTTAATTCTATATTATAATATTCAAGAAGAGTAATTATGCCTTTAGGAGTAGCGGGTACGATTTCCTCGATGTAATCGAATAATTTTCCTTTATTAATTGGATGTAGACCGTCCACATCTTTAAATGGATCGATTTTTTCAATGAATTCAAGAGTAAAGGGTTTAAATTTTACAGGTAAGGGTAATTGTAAAATAATCCCATGAACGGTTGTGTCATTGTTTAACTCACTGATTTTTGTAAGCAGTTCTGCATTTGTAACTTCACTGTTAAAATTAACTAAAGTAGAATCGATCCCAATTTCAGCACATGTCTTTCTTTTAATATCAACATATAATTTTGATGCAGGATCGTCTCCTACTAATATTGCCGCTAATTTTGGCCTAATACCCGTTCTTTGATAATCCAAATTAATTTTGTTTTTTAATTCTGAATTCAGTCTTGCTGCTAGTTCTCTCCCGTTTAAAATTTTTCCCATAATATAATAGTAATATGAATGATTGAAAGATAAATAAGATTAAATATAATTTAATTTAGATATTCAAACAATTAAATAACTATTATTATAAGCTTATTAAAATGTCAGAGAAGGTTTAGATTCTTCTCCGTCGAATGAACAAATAGATTATTACAATAATAACTCCAATAATTGAAGGAATTATTATTAACATTAAATAGCTAAATTCAACCGAGAAAATATCTTCAGTTAACACTTCTAACGAATTGAAAGTCTCTAAGAGTTTAAAAGCGTAAAAAGATGCACTTACTGATGAAAGTCTTTGATCATTTCCTTCAACCCTATCACCAAAGCCACCATCACGAAAGTTTTGGTGATTTAAAACCCAATTTACCGTACTAACTCCGTTCAATTCACTCTCATCTATTAGCTCAATGCCATTAACACAATAAAAAGTACTAATTAATAAAGTATTATCGGCGAGAAAATCGGGTAAATACCCTCCAAAATTTCCAGTGTTATCTGGATCATCGATGTAAAAGGATTCAAAATATTCTAAAGTTTTAGTTTTGTTGACAAGATCATTTACATCTCCTAGTGCATTAACAAGATAAACGGCAAAATAAGTCGTGACTATTGTGGAAGATAAAGATTGATTTCCGCCATAACCCCCATCAGTATTATTACATGACAAAACCCAGGTTTTATGGACTGTTTGGTTTACAACTGGTTCTTCTATTATGGCGTATATATTATATACGAAGAAAGTTGAAACCATATTTGCTGTCGTTGATGTATTTGTGAGACCAAATCCACCCCCAATTTGAATCGTTTCATTTAAATACCTATAAATATTATTGTGTAGACTTGTATCTAAAGATGTTTCTAGAGACTCCATTCTGTTAAGGGCATCTAGATAATATAATAACTCATACAAATCAATCTCTTCAACATTAAACATAGTCTGTATCTGATCTATTAGAAATGCTTTGAATGTCGGGATATCTACACTTTTAGCTTCCTCAAACAAGACTTCTACAAGATATGCATTATAATAATCTATAATTTCTATAGCATATGCTGTATCTTGATAAGCAATGCCAAAAATACCATCGCTACTTTGGTTATCGTAAAGAAAATCAATTAAGTAGTTCTGCCGGGTTTTCGCTAAGGCCACAGGTGTAAAACTACAAAGTAAAGTAATAATGAGTATTAGTCCTAATGATAAATTCCGATGTTTGCTTTTCAATAAATACAAACCCCAATCTGGTTTTAACTAAATTTAATTTTTTAAATTTAGCTTGTAATTAAAAATTAACGATATTTTGAGTTTATAGTTAGATTATCATGCAAATTAAGATAAAATTAAATATTTGAAAACCAAATAGTACTGCTAAAATATTTCACTTATATTTTTGTACAAAGCATTGCTATTGGTTTTAAATTCTTCATAACTAACAAATAAACTTTGAAACGACGGGAGTGATCCAAGAATACTAGCACCATTGAAAATCGCAAATTGAAGATTTTCAGGTACAAAAAACCTTATAACCTCATCAGAAGACTCATAAAATCCGGAAAATTCCATAGCAGGAGGAGATTGTTTTATTATTTCAGGCGGAATCTCCGGTAATGTCTTCGCTTGAAAACTTCCCCCACAATAAGGACAAAATATAGATGATGTATCTCCTATCAATTTCTTACAATTAGGACAGACCAAATTACCATTATTCAACTTAGGTTTCTTAGCTAATGTAGTGCTACCAATTGAAAGTTCTGGCAAGGCGATTCTCCCATTACAAGAAGGACAAAATTCTTTACCATCAGTTAAATCTACTAAAACTCCACAATGAGGGCATGTATCTTCTTTCTTTACACTTCTTTCTTTTAATTTCATTTTTTGCTTTTCGTCTTTAGAGGCTTTTATTAGTTTTGGTTTTGGAATTTTTCCTAGTTGAGGGACTAATTGAACTAGCTCTGTTCGTAATCGTTCTTCGAAACCAGAATATGATAGATTTCCACCCGAAAGCATAATATGAGACAAGAGATCGCTCCAGTAATACTGATCAATGCTTTTAACACTATTAATTACCGCTTGTGGAATATTTAAAATGTTATAACCTAACAAATTTGGTTTGAATAATACTTCGGGAGCTTCATGAAATATGTAATTAGGAATCCTAATATTTGATCCATCTGGCATAGTGAAGCTAAAGTTATCATCTAAATTAGGAGGGTTTTCAGGATCTAATGCAAAAACACAGTTTCGTTCTTTTATTTCTTTAATAATCTCATCTACTGCACTCGACTCAATATTGATTCCCTCTCGCATTAATAAATTCTTTAGATGTTGATTAACATCTGTTCCTGCTAAGGTTAATTTTTGTACGGATTGATCTACAATCTCCCCACTTATAATTGGGCATATCCACGATGTACCGTGGCCACTCTCTATTACAATTCCAGTTGTTAATCCTACGCTGAATAAAGATAATATAGGTGTTGGAATCATTATTAGACTTCTTACTTTATGCGTTTCGTACAAAACGCGAGCAATATATTCTTTAGTTTCTTGGTTTAAAAACGGAGGTTCAGTATATAACACGGGATAATTAGAAAGATTTTCAATGCGTAGAAGTGAATAGAAGATGTAATTCAAAATTTCATAGTAATCGTTCCAATCCAAAATCGCACCTCTTTCTATTGGATATTTAATTTTCAGAACACCTCGCATTTTTGAAGCATCTGAACCAACATAGATATTACGAGCTCCTACATCTACCATAACTGCTTTATATTTTTCAGTTCCCGTAATTGTTGGGAATACAAATCTTGGGCTTGGTTCTCCTGCGAATCCTATTTTAGAATAAGCCGAACCAATGTCTACAATAATTGGTGTTCCGGGAAGAGGTATTGCCATATATAATCAATTGTAATTTTTAAAATTCTATGTTCTTCTATATAAATCTCTAAATTTGAGCATTAGTACAATAATATAATACTATGATTTTACTTAATTAAATAATTTTTCCAAAAGAGGACAGATAATAAGAATATTATAATAGATGTTTATTTAATCTTATAGTTATTTAAATAGTCCTTCGATGATTGATGTCATGTAATAACTTCAATTACCAAATATTTACTATACTGTGAAAATCTATGATAAAAATAAACTATACTTCTTAATCAATTTTAAAGGTTTTTTCGAGTTTCTTTTCGACTTCTTGTAATTCAGTTAAAAGGTGTTTGTATGTATTTAGCAAATATGTCCCCCACTCATTCAGTCTGACCCATCCTCCCCCGCCAGTACCTCCTTTTTTGGTTTCTACAGGTGATTTCCCAGTTCTCTCCTTTATCTTATTTAAAATATTCCACGCATATTTATACGAATATCCGCATTCTTTCGCTGCTTGAGTTAAAGACTTTGGTTCGTTATTATTTGTTATATAAATACTTTCAAGAAGACTTGCCCATCCAGAGCCTAGAATATTTTCGCGCTGACGATCTTGAAATTCTAACCAAAATTTGATTCCAAATCCAACTTTCTTTTTCAAATTATCAATATTAGGTTCTTCCTCCAAATTTTCGTTAAAATGCTTTTCCATATTATTTAATTGAATTTCTCAATTTTAATTGTTTTTATAAGAGTAAAGAGAAAAACATTAAAGTTAAGAGGCTTTTTTTTGTATAAAATAATTACACTGAATAATTATGTTTTTTCCTGATTCTAACAGCTCTGCAAAATTAGGCAGAAGAGTTATTAAAAATGTCTATTATTTCGAGGAATCCCCTATGTTAGATTGCAATCAGTTTATACTAGTTAACAACGATACTGGGGAATTGACACTCTTTGATTCTGGTAATGGACTCAGCCTAAAAGGATTATTTGATGGAATGGGAAATTTAGGTTTGCTTTATCAAAAAATAACCAATATTTATCTAACTCACGAACATGTGGATCATGTCCTTGGTCTTTACCCTATAATCGAAATATTAAAAAAAAATCCGCCTACCATACACGCTTTTGGAGAAACGGCGAAAATATTAAGAGAAGGGAACGAATCAAAAATTTTTCCCGGTAACCTTGGAATTAGTCCTGAAATGTTTGGTTTAAAAATTATACCATTAGATATAGTTGATTTGAAATTAGATGAAGTTATTCGAATTGGGTCAGATTTTACCTTTAAAGTTTATCATACACCAGGACACTCCCATGGCTCAGTATCTTATTACGAGGAAACTAATAAAATTTTGATTCCCGGAGATTTAGTATTTACTGGTGGGAGTTTTGGAAGATACGATTTTCCTGGAGGATCCTTAGATTCTCTAATCAATTCAATTAAGTTTGTAAATGATTTAGACGTTAAATATCTACTTCCAGGTCACATGAACATAAGTGATAACGGTAATCAGCAAGTAGACTATTCTTATAAGATGGTTCAATCAATAAAAAGCTTTTTCTAATCTTTCATTAACTACACACATTTACTTCATAAAGTAAGGAATCCATAGAACGATATTTCTTTAATTATTTAACATTTAATTGATAAGAATATTTTTTAACCTAAAATTCTATATTGAAGTTAATCACTTCATTTTATATAAAAAAAATAAATCGAAATAAAATTTGTGAACAAAATGTCTGACAAACCAACTAAACCGGTAACCGAAATTTATTTAAGATCCTACCCAAAAGTTATATTTTTCTGGCCTATGACCCTCGTTTCGTTTGTACTATGGCTTCTGCAAATGCTTGTCCCAACACCTGTTGCTTGGTACGGTATTTTCTGGTTAATCGTGTTTTTTATAAATATGTTTATCGTTGCTTTCGATTTTAACAGTACGAAATTTTTCGTTTTAATTCTCGTTGCTGTTGTTGTAATTATACTTCTAGTTTTTCTAGTACCAGATATGTTTGCTGGTCTTGGAGGAGGAACCTTTAATCCGGGTTTAACAGCAGAATTCTATTTAGTAATTACTCTAATAATGGTGTTAATCCTCGGACTCGTGTTTATTGGATCTAGATTTGATTACTGGAAAATTGAAAGAAACGAAATTTATCATAAGAGCGGAGTCTTCTCAAGCGCAGAAAGAATTCCCACAAAAAGCCTAAGAATCAAAAAAGATATCCCAGATGTGTTTGAGTTCTTTATTTTACGAGCAGGTTCAATTACACTCATGCCAGGACATGGTGACGTGATAAATTTGCCTACAGTACTCAATATTAATAAGAAACAGAAGCAAATTGACTATTTATTAAGCCATGTCTCAATAGAGCCAGACGAATTAGACGCCTGAATCAGAGCAAGACACATTGAACGAATAAAATTAATAGCCTAATTTTTTTTTTTTTTTCTCTCTCTTCTTTTTCTTACAACACAGTAAACAGGACCTGTTAACGAAGTCATATAACATGAATTACAACTAATACATTTAGCAGGAGTAAGATCACCATTTCTCCAACGGTTTGGAAGATCCGGTTCATAGATTAATGGTCTACACATTGAAATAAAGTCGGTAATTTTATCATTTAAGAATATTTCAGCGGACACAGGATTTTTGATTCCTCCAACTAAGATTAATTTGCAATTCTTCATCATAGGTTTTAATCTCTTACAAGTTGGTAAGAAATAATTTTCATCTTCAGGTGATTTAATAACTTTACTAGGATAAGCCTCTTTAACACCCACTTGCGTTTCCCCGATTCCCCCGCTGGGTTCAATAGCATTAAAACCGGTATCCACAAGTATTTTAGCAATTTTAACGGCATCATCAAGAAGTAAACCCCCTGGAACAAAGTCTTGGGTTTGTAATTTAATTGTTATGGGGAACTCATTTCCAATTTCATCTCTAAGTCCATTGTAAATGTCAACCAGAATTCTAGCCATATTCTCAATATTCCCACCGTATTCATCCTTTCTTCTATTCGTATATGGAGATACAAAATTACTCAAGAAATAACCATGAGCGGCATGTAATTGTACCATATCATAGCCCGCGTGGTAAGCTCTAGTTCCCGTATCCACAAACTTATTAATAAGACTTCGAATTTCTTCAATTTTTAACTTTCGTGGAGTTAAACCAGTTTGTTTATCGGGAACAGCAGATGGAGCTACGGGAGGGTATTTGGGATGAACACTTTGGCGGCCTGTATGAGCAATCTGAGCAGCAATTTTTGTTTCTGGATAATCATGAATAGAATGTACTAATCTTTTATGGCCCGGTAAAAAAGAATCATTATCCAAACGAACTTGATAAGCACTGGCAGTACCACTTTGATCCACCGCAATGAATTCGGAAATTATTAACCCTGTTCCTCCTTTAGCTAATTCTTTATAAAAGTCTATTAATTGATCACCTATGCTACCATACTTTTCTGCTCTCCTCACATAAGTTGCTGAACGTACAATTCGATTTTTAATTTGTACATTTCCAATTTTTTCCGGACTAAATAGAGTTTTGAGTTTCACATTTATTCCCTTCTTTCATTATAATTAATTCCCAAATAACCTTCTAATTATTTATAAATTATTGGTAATTTTTATAAAATTCCAAAATTTATGTTTATTACATATGGCACATCCCCCAATTTTATTGTTCGATTTCGATGGTTGCGTAATCACCCAAAAATCTCTTGAGTATACTGCTCTAGTTCACTTAAAAAAAAAGTTTTATAACTGGAGAAACACGGAATCTTTAAGATTAATTGATATAGCACGGCTTTTTGAGGAAGCCGACTCAAAGAACAAAATTAAGGCTTTTATCAATATATATAGAGTATTTAAGAATTACATTCCGAGTAGATGGAAGCGAGTTTTATTTTTTGTAAGGTTTAGGAGGATGTATCCTAAATATGAGAAGTACGAAACTTTAAAACCAAAATTAAGAGAAATTTTAACCGATTTGCATAAATGTGGTGTCATATTTGGGATTGTGTCAAATACCAGTGGTGAAAGGTTAAGTGTATTTAGGAATCGCCTTAATTTAGATGAGTATTTTTCTGTTTTTGTTTCCCGTGATGATACACCTGTAAGAAAACCTCACGGACATCCAGTCCTAGTAGCATTAAAACATTTTAAGGAGGAGTTAGGAACTCCAATTGACAAAAATAATGTCTATCTAATCGGAGACCTTCCTACGGATATCGAATGTGCAAATAACGCAGGAGTTAAGAGTATTGCTTTACTTTCTGGTCATGGTACTAAATTGAGTTTGGAAAAAGCAAATCCAACAATAATCCTTCGGGATATTGAAGAAATATTAGAGATTGACCCTTTCAAAAAATTATTATTAGATTAAACATTAAATATCGTTATTAATGTTTAATTTGGAAGAGTTTGATAAGTATCCCGTTATTTATTCCCTAGTTGAGAAACTCAATAAATTACTTGATAAAAATAAGACTGAAAAAGTAAAACTTATCGTTGAACAACTTAATAATTTATTAGAACAGCAAGAAAACGAAATTCAAGTAACATATATTCTAAGCATTTTAGCAGAGCAAGATTTCACACTAATAGGGAAAAACATCTTAAAGAATATAGAGAATTTAACTCATTCAACTAATTCCAAAACAAAAGTGAATGCTCTCATAATCTTAGGATTCATTATGCTTTCAAGTAAGAACGACATTGAGACTTATTTACCAAATTTTGTGGCAAATCTGAATGATGATGACAGAGATGTTAGAGATAATATACATTATTTTTTACATGAAATTGGAACAGAACACTCTGATTTAATTTGTAATTATAAAAGTGATTTAATAAATGCTCTAAACGTTGAAGATAACGAAGAAAATTTAGTAGCTTTAATTCAACTCTTAAACAAATGTCTCGATTATAGTTTTGAGAATTTATACGATTTACGAACAATTATCGTATCATTAATTAACAGGTTTTATAGTAGAGAACAAAGAAAAATCTACTCTGAATTATTATCCTATGTAAAAAAAGTTTTTCCATCATTAAATGACTTGATATCAGAAGAATTGGATAAAAAAGAGCTCATTAACGAGATTCAAAACACATTTCTAATGAAAAGATATATTTTTTTAACACATTCTGCTGAAATAGAAGGAAAAACAAAGGAGTTTTTAAAAAATTTAAAGAGTTTAAGCCGGAACGACCTAAAAATTTATTTTTATGTTAGGGTCCAAGAAAAAAAAATTCATATTTATGAACTGGAAAAAGAAAAATTGGTAAGTTTATTTCTAAAAAAGGAAAATTTGCAGAAGAAACTTTTACTTAAGATTTTTTCTCACATCATTGATACTGAACATGAGCTCAGGTTATTTTTAAACACATTAATAAAGTTGGAGAATATTCGAGGGTACTATTCCAAATTGGGATACTTCTATACTTATAACAACATAGAATCAGAATTGATTGGAAATTTTCAAGAAAAGGGGATGGTGAATTTAAAGAAATACAATCATTTACCTCCAGATTTTGTTAGTGGAATTATAAAAGAGATATCCAATTCAACCAATCAAGTTTTTCTGCTAGGAAAAAATGATAGTGCGTATTTTTCCTTGAAAAAAATACAGCAACAAATTAATACAGAAGCGGCTAAAAATACCTCAATTGATCTGAAAACATATAGAGAGCGAATAACTGAAAAAGATTTCATAAAATTGATAAAAAATCTACCACAGGGGTATTTAACTAATTTTCGAAAAGGAACGCAATGGCTTACAAATGTCGGCTTAGTTAAAATCAAAAAAGAAATTGAGAACTCCAAACTGATAGGTTACTATTCAATTCCAAAGCTTTCAGAAAAATTCAAGATAAGAAAAGCGCTTTTAGTTGAAATTTTAGAACAATTTGTTGATATTAGAAGCGGGATTTATAACAATAACAAAGAAACTTTCTACTATTCTAAGTTTTTAAACCAAAGTATAGAAAAAATTAATAGTATTCAATCAGAAAGAGAGAAACAAAGGGAAATAAATATAATGGCTAATGAGTTTAATATTGAGAAAACTCATATTCTTACAAAATTGGACGAAAATTTAAAACTTATTGGTAAAGAAATACTCGGAAAAGAGCTAATCAAAATCAATGAATATACTGAAAAAACAGGTATGACTTACAAAGATTTTTTTGAATTCATTAATACTTTAGGTTTGAATTATTTTAAGAAAGGAGAACTCCTCATTTTTAATGAAGCAAAAATCGAAGAATCAAAAAATGACATAAAGTTGATGTTAATCAACAAATCTAAATCTGAGGAATTGATTTACTTAGGAGATATTGATGTTACTTCTAGTATTGTTGAAGATTTACTAAAGGAGCTCCAAAATGATGAAAAAATTAAGGGTATCTTTCATAATCAGGAAAGAGAGCTAATCTTTTACACTGAAAAAGGAATAGAAAATTTGATGCTAGAAAATAGTCTTATGTTTTCTTTTAACGATTTTTTTTACGGGAAAATTCTAGATACTAAGGATATAGAGATTTTAACATCTATTTTTAATAGTTTATTAAGTACTAATAGGTTGAAGGGTACTTTTGATTATGACTCGCTAACATTTGCTAGTTCTGACATAATATTTGCGCAAGACTATAATAAAATTTTATTTGAGTTCGAAAAAATGATAATAGCATATATTAAAACTTTCAATTCTGAGTTTGAAAAAATAAAAAAAATCTTGACTAAGCAGAATGAAACGATTTTTCCGCAAGAAATTAAGATGATCCAAGAAAGGATAGATATTATTAATGAGAAATATGTTCACTGGAGAAACGGATTAGAAGCGTTCGTGAGAAAAGCTAATACTTCACTTCTAAAAAAACAGGGTTTTACGCTTAAAAAATACAAATCTCTTTCAATATCAAACGAAAAAAAAGATGATATTAAGTTCTTTGAAGAAGATCTTGAAGTTATAGATTTAATCTCAAAATTTGATAGATGGGTGAAATTATTTAACGAATTAGAGCTTAAATATGGAAATATCATTTTCTACCAGAAAAGATTAATATTCAAAGAGGATCATAAAGAAGATCGTAAAAAATTAGAAGAATTATTGTCTAATTTACATCTAGTTTAACATTGAACTAAGTATAGAAAGTTATTTCCTATTTTCTTCAATTTGAGAGATAATATCGTCAATATCTATTTTCTGGTGTGATTTAATTTTATAAGTTTTAGGAGAGTACTGACCGTTCATCTCTAAGATTCCTTCTTTTTCTAAGTAATTAAGAGATCTCCAAATAAAATTAATCTTTGAGCGGTTTGAGGCCTTAATATTGTTGCATCTTCTAATACTTTTAGTAGTAACTAAGTTAATATTATTGTCTATTAGTTTATTTATTGCTTCTATAGTTTCCCGTAAGTTTCTTGAAAAAAAATCCATAGAATCCTCGCTTACTAAAAAAAGTATTTTGCTAATTAGTGTATTAGTTTATTCATAAAGATTTAAAAAGTTTTTTTCTACTGATAAAAAACGCTCAGATAGGTTCGCGTGTTAGAATATTAAAAGGAATCCGGAAACTCAAATAAAATATAATAAATTTTCTAATGACGGAAAACTCTCTTACCACAAAAAACTAGTGCACAATTTAATTCGTCAGCTCGCTTTATAACCATCGCGTCCCTTATAGAGCCACCTGGATTGATTATAGAATTCGCACCTACATTTACTGCAGCTTCTAAACCATCAGGAAAAGGGAAGAAGGAATCTGTACCCATAACAGAATTCTTCAATTCCTCTTCATGGCCAAACTCTTTTGCTTTTTGTGCTGCTAATCTTACTACATGAACTCGACTTTGTTGACCAGCACCTATTCCGATAGTGTAGACTCCATTATCGTATATTTGAGCAAAACAAGCCGAATTAGATTTTGTCCACTTAGAAACCTTATAAGCAAATATTAGAGCTTCCTTTTCTCTCTCAGTTACTTGTTTTTTACTTACAACATTCCATTCCTTGATGATGGGCTTAAAGTCATATTCTTGGACTAATATTCCACCCAATACGCCCCTAATCTCGTAATTTTCGTAGATTAAATCTCTTTTGTTTAGTAAATCACCATATTCTAATATTCTCATGTTTTGTTTTTGCTTCAATATCTCTAATGCTTCAGTTTCGAAAGAAGGAGCCATTAGGACTTCAACGAAAATATTTTCTTTATTCACTATGAAGTCAGCCGCATCTGCGGTTAACTCTTTGTTTACTCCCCATATCCCTCCGAAGGCTGAAAGGGGATCTGTCTTAAACGCCATTTTAATAGACATTAATTGATCCGATTTATCGATCGCAATCCCGTTAGGACTAGTATGCTTTAAAATCGCAGTTACATGTTGATGTTTATCAAAATCCAATAGCATTTGAATACAAGCATCAATATCTAAGTAATTGTTGAACGAAATCTCCTTTCCTCCAAGTTGAATTAAGTTATGAAGACCATAATTACATGAGAGGTTTCTGTAATATGCTGCAGCTTGATCCCAGTTTTCTCCGTAACGACAATCTTGTTTTTTCTCATAAGCATTGAAGATATAGGATTTCATAACTTGGTCGGGGCTGTAATAACTTTGTAAGTAATTAGAAATTGTTGCATTATAGTCGGCCATTATAGCAAACACTTCTTGGGCTAAAATTGCCCTAGTTTTATCGCTAATTCCCCCTACTTCTTTTAATTCAGTAAGAATTTTGTCGTAATGCTTAGGATTCGCGACAACTACTACATCCGGAAAATTTTTCGCTGCAGCTCTTATCATTGTTGGACCTCCTATATCAATCATTTCTAAAGCTTCAGTTAAAGTGATACCTGGCTTTGTAATAGCCTCCTTGAATTGATATAAGTTACACACTACCATATCAATAGGTGGAATGTTGTATTTTATAGCATCCTCAACATCTTTTTTAAGATTCCGTCGATATAGTATACCCCCCTCAATTTTCGGATGGAGAGTTTTTACTCTTCCGTCAAACATCTCTGGAGAGTCTGTGTAATCTGAGATTCTTTCAAACTCTATATTATTTTCTTTTAAAAGTTTTCCAGTTCCTCCTGTGGAAAGTATCTTAATGCCGAACTTTGCTAATGATCTCACAAAATCAACAATATTCTCTTTATCAAAAACACTTACGATAGCTCGTTCAATTTTCTTCATTTTTAATCAATTAATTTAATTAGATTGGCAAATTCAACCAAAGATGTATCAAATTAAGGTAAAATTCTGTTTTAAGTTAATTAATAGGTATTTAATAAAAGATACGATAGTACTATGGAATTGATGATATACACCTATCAAGGATAGTTAATACCGGCTTAGTAAGTCGTGGGGTCTTGATTCTTTCTGTCCCGAAAATGATACTATACCAATTTTAGCTTTTTTCATATCAGTTATACTTTTAGCTCCAGCATATATCATACCATTTAAGAGGCCTTGCTTTAGTGAGAACAAGACGCCATCCATACCTCCAACAAATGGAACATAATCGCTTACACCCTCCGGAAGCATTTTTGAGCCTTCCGTGTATCGATCTGAAACATAACCCGATTTTCTCGCTTGCGAAGATCCCATACCTCGATATATCTTAACTTTTCTTCCTTGTATGGTATCAACATATCCAGGACTTTCTGTTGAACCCGCGAAAAAGTGTCCCGACATGATTAGGTCAGCACCAGCAGTAAAAGCTTTAGGTAAATCTCCAGGATTTTTAAAGCCACCATCTGCAACTAAACTAATTTTTGTGTCGTAATCCTCTAGAGCATCAGCAACCTGAGCGGTAGCAAAAAGGGTAGGCGCCCCAACGCCAGTTTGAATTGAAGTTGTGCAGATTGAACCAGAGCCCATCCCTACCTTTATTCCGATAAATTTATCCTCGTCAAAATCACATTTCGTAATTAGGTGTTCAGCCGCTTCGTAAGTTCCAACATTTCCTAATACAAAGTCAGAATCTAAAAAATCCATGAGTTTTTTAGTTCCCTTAATGTCTGATGTTTTATAGAAATCTGCTACATCTATAAAAAAGATATCCACATAAGTTTCAATTTCTTTTAATAACTCTTGAGCCTGAGTTGATTCTGGGAATTTAGGAGACAGGGCTAAAGCGCATATCAAGTGTCCTTCACTATCCATTGAAGCCAAAGGAAACTCTGGTGCTAAATCCTTCTTAGTAATTAATCCCTTCAAGTAACCAGTTTTGTCAATTATAGGTAGTTTCTCCTTTCTCGAATCAAAAAGGATTTCAAGCGCTTTTTCTCTAGATGCTCCAGGTTCGATAGAAATTACTTCCTTCGTCATGAAATTCTTAACTTTACCATTATTGATATCATCTTTAGAGAAGGGGATATCTCTTTTTGTGAAAATCCCGCATACCTTATTCTCCTCGTTAACTACTACAATTCCACTAATATTATAGTTTTCCATCATGTATTTTGCTTTAACAATGGGTTCATCTGGGAAAATTGTAGCCACATCATCGATTACAAAGGACCTTGCTCTTTTCACTATCCGTACCATCTCTAATTGCCGTTCATAAGAACAATTACGGTGTAAAACTCCCAGACCTCCCAAAAGAGCCATTTTTATCGCCATTAATTCTTCAGTTACAGTATCCATTGCGGCTGACATAATAGGTAAATTGAATTTATATGGGCCTAATTGGGAAGACATATCAACATCGGTTGGTTCAAAATTGGTAAATCCTGGTTGAATGAGGACATCGTCAAATGTAGCAATTAAATCGTTATAGTGAACTTTACTTCTGTAATAATCTGTCATTTTCTTGGATGTTAAAAGGTGTTTTATTAATATAGTAGATGTACTATATTTTTTACTTTAAATTGTAAATATTAGTTATTAAGTTAGTTTTTATTTTAAAATTTTAGGTATTTAGTTGGAACGAAATATATAGTATCTCTTTAAATAAAAGTTGCCAATTAGAGTATATTAAAAATGAGTATAATTCATTACATACGGGTTAAATTTTTCCGAGGCAAGTTTTTTATTTTTGGGTCGTTTATATAGGAATTTAGTGTATTTATAAACGCGGCTCGATCGATTTTAATATTCGAAGATTCTAGGCTACAATAGTTGCTTATGTGATCGTTGAAAACTTGAGAAGTTACAGTTTCCCCTAATCCTTTTATAATCTCTCTTTCCTCTATTAAACATTCTACAGGGGATAATAATTCAAAATCTCCATTCTTCCAATCCTCCCAAAGCGGAGTGTTAGGCATTAGGTTTAAAGTTCTAAAACGGAAAATCGTTGGGTTTATCTCTGTGAGCACTCTTGCGGTTTCTTTAACATGGTCTTCAGAAAATTTTTTACCTCCTAAGCCTAACATAACATATAAGCTTAGGTTTATGCCAGATTTAAGTATCTTTTTTCCCGCTTTAATCATCGATTCTGCGTTATTTCCTTTCTGCATTATTCTTAAAATTTTGCTACTTCCACTTTCTAATCCCATATACACGATGTCTAATCCAGCTTCGGCCAGTTGCAGTAATTCTTCATCTGTTTTCCTTAGAATGTCTAAAGCTTTTGCATAACAACTTACTCTTGGAACGTTTTTCATTCTTAATCTAACATATTCAATTATTTTTACGAGATACTCCGTTGGTGCCGAAGTAGGATTACCACCGGCTAAAAAAACGGGATATCCATGATAATTTTTTTCAGCATAGAGATCTATATCCTTTAATACATCTTCCAGTGGGCGTATATCATAATCTTGAGTAGTTCCATAAATTCCTTTATAGGTTCCACAGAAGCGACAGCGATTCCAATTACAGCCTCCAGTGACAGCGATGAGCACACTATATGCTTCTACAGGGGGTCTGATTACTATCTGGCTTGGAGGGGCTTTAAAAACCATAATAATTCTTAATTTTTCGTTATAGAAATATCTAATGTTATTTAAAATAGGTTTGAGTTATTCTAAGCATTTTAAGAATAAAGATTTAAGCATTATAATTTAATGCTAAATTGATAAAATTCTTTTTTTAGGATTAATTTTATTTGGTATTAGTTTTAATAATAGTTATTTTGTAATAAAAATCGGTATTTATATTGATAGGAACTTATACTCAAGGAAAAAAAATACTATTTACATTCAAAACTGTTATAGTTGGTCCTCCGAGTGTGGGTAAAACTTGTCTTTTTAACCGCTTTTGTTTTAATTCCTTCAATTTTGATACATCTCTTACAATTGGCGTAAATTTTCACTCAATAGAGTTAAAAATTCGAAATATAGATGAAACGGACAATCCTAAAGAAATGTATAATGTGTTAAGCATATTTGATTTTGGTGGTCAAGAACGATTTAAGGCGCTACTTCCAAAATTTCTTGGTGGAGCAAATGGAGTTTTGTTAGTTTTCGATCTGACTAATAACAGCTCTTTTGACCAGTTAAACTTCTGGTATGACCAGATATTAGAACATGCTAATGGCTTAAATCTTCCAAAATTATTAATTGGAAGCAAAAACGATTTAATATCATCTACCGCCATAGAGAACCTAGTTCCTGAAGTTAAAATTGACAGATTTGTTAGAGAAAAGCAATTTGACGGCTTTTTTAAGACATCAGCACTAAAGAATCACAATGTTTTGAATGTGTTTAAAGAACTAAATAATTTGATGCTGAAACGTCAAAATACTCGCTTTGTCGTAATTTGAGGGAAAATTAATAAAGAGATCAAAAACTCCTCATATACAAATAATCGGAGAACTCATTAAAGAATGCTTTCTGATTTTTATTAAGGTCTGGATAAATATTCTTAAGTGATGCCTTAGCTTGGCTTATCAAATTCTTAGAAAAGTGTTCTGCTATGATTACTGCGTTTGTTTCTGCAAAAATAGTCTCTACTGTTTTTACATCGTTTCTACTTAGCTCATCTAAATGATAGATTTCATTCAGAGTTTTGGATTGTTCCTCATCAGTATTTTGAACGGCAAATATGTATATTATTTTTTTCTTTCTTGCTTTAATATCACTGACTAAATCAATTATGTCATCTCGAATCGCAAATGCCTGACCCATCAGATTCATAGCTTTGCTTAGTGGATTTATTTGATAATGGTTATTCCCTTTAGCTAAAATTGCTCCTATTTTTGTGGATTTTTCCAACAAACTTGCCCTTTGCATTTCTGCTATTATTAGATATTGTTCCAAGGACATTGTTATGTTATGGTAATTCATGTATTCTTCTATAATCTGTCCTTTCATTAAATTATCCATTGCTGATGTATACTCGTTTAAAGCTAATAGCTTTAAATTTTCAGAAAATTTTGAGCTTTTAATAACATTTAAACCTAGAAGGTAACCCTGTGTTCCACCTAAAATACTCATATCTCGTCCATACATTTGGATTATTTCATTCTTATTGTGTATTTCTATTTTATCATAAACCTTGTTTAATTCATTTTTAAGTTGGACATGAAATGTTGGTTTATTTCTTCTTTCATTATCATCATCAATAAGATCGTCATGAATCAAGTGGCCACTATGCAAAAACTCAACCGCTAAAGATACCTTTCGAATTTGATCTATTTGATTATTTAAATTAATAGGATTTACAATTCCAATGAAGGCAGCAATTAAAAGAATAGGATGTAATCTCTTAGCATTTTTGTTAAGAATAAACTCCTGAAGCTGAGCAAAAAAATCCTTCAGTAAAATCTCCTTTTCACTTTCATTTAAATAAGCGAAATAATCTATTAATTCTTTATCTATAGCTTCTTTCTCAGTTTTAAGGAATTCTTCTATCATTTTTGATCAGCTTTTCTGTTTATCTAATTCGTATTAATAATAATTGAATTAAAATATATTTATTTTTGAAAACAAGATTTTTATAATTGTTTTTACATTATTAGTTAATTCTGAATAAAAATATAAAGAGTGTGAATTTTAAGTTGCTAATAGCGGTTATATCCGATTCCCACGATCATCGTGATAATATTTTAAAAGCTGTTTCTATAATAAATGAAAAGAATATTGAAGCTCTTATACATTGCGGGGATTTTGTTGCTCCATTTGTCAAAAAATGGTTTGATAAACTAAACGATTCAATAAAAAATCAATTTTTTGGTGTTTTTGGGAATAATGATGGAGATCGATTGTATTTAACACAAACTCTGGGACAAATATGTGTTTTTGGTCAAAACAGTAACGAAAACATAATAGAGTTAGGCAGAAAGCGAATTTATGTTTCTCATATGCCAAAAAAAGAAACTATTGATGCCGTAGCGAATTCGGGTATGTTTGACATTATACTTTCAGGACATACGCATTCGATGGTTAATAGAAAACATAAAGATGTTCTTATTCTTAATCCAGGTGAACTTTGCGGATATCTGACTGATAAACCTACATTTGCGATCATTGACACTGATACTATGGAAGCAGAGATCATCGAAATGTAATCTCGTAGTGATTTCTTAGTTTTCTTAATTTTTTTATAATAGTAAGGCTTAATCTATATTATTATGAGTTTACCTTTGGAAAAAATCGTTGTTATAGATTTAGCGAGAATGTTACCAGGTCCATACGCTTCAATGATATTAGCAGACCTTGGTGCCGAAGTCATTAGGGTAGAAGACCCAAAGTATCCATACGGAAGTCCACCTCCGTTTTTTCAAAAAGGTAGGTATCGCGAAAGCGCATTTAATTCAGTAATAATGAGAAATAAAAAATCTATTGCTCTTAATTTGAAGAATGAAGAAGCTTTAGAAATATTTTACAAATTAGTTGAAAAAGCAGATATTATTCTGGAGACATTTAGGCCAAAAGTAACAGAGAAATTAAAAGTGGATTACGAAACTCTTTCTAAAATTAATAAGTCGATAATTTATTGTTCACTAACTGGATATGGTCAATATGGCCCTTACGAACAATATGCAGGACATGATTTAAATTACATTGGCATTTGTGGAATATTAGACTTAAATAAGAAAAGGGAATTTAATGGAGAAAAAAACCAAGAAAGAAAGCCAGTTCTTCCAGGAGTACAAGCAGCAGATATAGGTGGAGGTTTAGTATCAACTATTGGGATTTTGGGTGCTTTAATTGAAAGAGATAAAAATCTTAATAAAGAAGGTCAGTATATAGATATCTCTATGACAGATTGCGTTTTTTCTTTTATGCCAATGGCAGCAGCTTTTCAGTTTTCTAAAGAATTAAATGACGGTATGACTAAACCAAGAAATCCATTGCACGGAGAAGTCC
>JAGXNP010000034.1 GCA_019894885.1 Promethearchaeota archaeon
TAGTTTAAAATTGAAGCAAATATTACACCTGCGGCATAATGACTGTTTATATGCAATATTTTTACCTAAAAAAGATTTAATTAATATAATTTTTGCTTGCTACTCTTTTTAAAATTCTTTTTCTTGTTTCAAATCCCTTTGGACCCTTCTTTTCCACCAAAAAAGAAGCTGCTGCTGAAGCTAGGTGAGCGCTTTTTTTAATATCATCCCAAGTCATATTAGAATTCATTAATTCATATAAAAATATAGTTAAATATACATCTCCTGCTCCAGTTTCATCTAAAACTCTCTTTGGTTTATAAGCAGGTATTTTCAAAAGATTTTCACCATTTTTTAATATCAGTGATCCTGTTTCTCCCATTGTCATAATGTATATTGCTTTATTCTCAAATTTTTTGAAATAATCCATAATTTTTTGGGGTTCTTTATGGTTTGATAATAATTTCATCTCAACTTCAGATCCCTTAAGAATTAATCTATCTCCAATCAAATTGATTATTTTTATCATATTTGAGATAATAACTTCATCTCTAACATATGATACTTCTCCTTCATCATCAATATATCTGATAAATCCCTGCAAATCAATTCCAATATAGGTATTTGGATATCTCTTTACTACTTTTGATACATATTCAAGAGAAATTTCATTACACAGAGGTGCTAATACAAGAATACTTGGAGGATTTGACAGGAATTTTTCTGGAATATCTTCGAATATTAGTTTAGGACTGCAGGATTTAAGAGTTAATTTCCTCGAATGATTTGAATAATCTAATTCAAAATTAGTATTATCAGTTTCCAACATTTTTACTCCGCTGAAATCAATACTCTTATCACTAAAATGTTTCAGCAAAGATTTACTAAAATTTTGAAGTCCTAAATTAGAAATAATACTTATTTTTGTTGAATTAGTATAAGTTTTAAGAGCTAGGGACCCAAAAGTTACAGTCCCACCCAAAGAAGGTTTTCTCTTTTGTTTAAACCGAATTATTGTATCAATTGCATGATGTCCAATGAACAAGAAATTTTTAGGAATAACCATATATTCTTCCTCTAATATCTCATTAATCATAAAATTTACTTAAAAAAAGTGTTCGAGAGAACTAAATAGTTTCTACATGAAAAAATTTTACAGTTCTGTAAAAGAAGGATTCACTATTTTTTTATGATCTTTTGATTCAAATCAGCAATTTCTCTATCCTTTTCAGAAAGCGTGACTTTTAACTTGTTTATGTTCTTCTGCAAATTTTCAACTAATTCAGCCATTGGATTACTCGGATCTGAAGTAGGAGAAATTGTCGATAATTTTAAATCAGCTATTAAGCTTTCCTTCTCCCTAACTTTGTTTTCAAGATTCTGGATTTTCTGTTCGTATTTCTCAAAAATAATTAAAGGTGCTTCTTTTTTACTACTATTGAGAGAATTTTGTAATTCTGTAAGTTTATTTTTAAGTAATTCGTTTTCTTTTTCTAAAGGTTCGAATTCATTATCACTAAGACTAACATCCTTTCCTTCTAACGCGTTTTTTAGTTCGTTCTTTTCTTTCTTTAAATTTTCGACAATACGTTTGTATTTAGTCAAATCTGATTGAAGATCTTGGCACAAGGTTTCAAGAGGTTCGGTTGAAATCTCAGGAGGCATAGGTTTAATCACCATTTGTTCAGGAGCACTCGCTTGGACTACATAATCGATGGGTTTACTTTTTAATTCTTCTTTGTAGTCTTGGTTTAGTCGTTCTACTTCATTTGATAATTCTGTCCTTTTACTCTCTAAATTTTGTATAATTATATCCTTCTTCGACATCTCCGATTTCAATTCTTCAATAATGGCATTTTCTGTCATAGAATCTGTTCCTATTTGTGCAGTTGTTTGAGTTTGTAAATGTACGATCACGGTATCCTTTGATTTAATTTCTTCATCCTTCTCTAATAATAACTTGACCATACTTCTAACTTTATTTCCCAATTCTGAATTTTCTTGCTTTAGGTTATTTAATTGCATAGCAATTTCTGCTACAGCTTCGTCTTTTTCAATTTTAAGTTTCTCTTTTTCTTCAACTGCTTTTTTAAGTATTTCCTCAGATTTAGTTATTAATTCTATGTTCGAAGCAATTTTATTTCGTAATTGATTGTTTTCTTTTTGTAAATCTCCAATTAAGGAGGGCGTGTTCTCTGTCGCTAATTTTTTTTTCCATAAGGAAATAAAATCTTCCACTTTCTCCTCGTTTAACTCGTTTTCCTCCGGCATACTTCTCAAAATTTTTTCTTTAATTTTAGGTTTTTTATTTTATTTCATTTTAATAATATTCCTGAAAAGTATCCAACGCAATATCCATACTCACCCCGAATATCACTACTAGTGTAATATTTTAGCAGTTCACCCTTAGTAGCGTTTAATTTCATAGAAGTTAACATTAGAGTTGTAATTGTTTGTGCACCACATACTGTTGTTTTCTGGGCATTTACAAGGGTTTTTTTAGGATCTAGGGCTACAAATGCATCAGTAACTTCTTGATCAACTTTTTTAAAATCAAATAATTGTTGTTTATTTGTAATATTTTTGTGCGACATATCAGATGAAGCTACAATTACTATATCTTTATTCGATGATTTTATTACTGAAGAAATATCTGCAGATATTTGTTCATATACTTTATAATCCTTTCTAGCTCCTATTTTTATCGTTAATATCTTTACATCTTTGCCCCTAGAGCAATATTTAATGAAGGGAAGCTGGATTTCTATATTATGTTCTTGTTCCATAAAACCAGTAAAAGCGGAACGGTCTTCGATAATACTATCACTTATGTCTAATATTCTATTAGCAATATCACTATCAATTTGTAAATTCCCAATTGGAGTTTCCCATTGACCATCTGCAAGCAGAGCTACCTTACTATAGCCAATATGATCAGTTCCCAAAACAATAATCGTATCTGGGATTTTTTCTTTAAAGAGATTTAAGTAAGTATAAGCTGCACATCTTCCAGAAAAGGAGTATCCTGCGTGAGGAGAAACTCCACCAATTATTGTTCTTGTGTCTTGATTTAACGTTTCAGGTAACAAACCCGGTCCAAATTCACTTTCAGAAAAACAAAATTCTAAATCTCTAATTAAATCTTCAGGGTTTTTAGGGTACCAACTTCCTGCATGTGATGCTTTTCTTATTCCCAATTTTCTCACCTTGTTATAAATAACATTTATTTAAGAATTTATATACTTTCATCTGTTGGAAACCAAATTGAAAGAATTATTAAACAATTTTTAATAAATCTTATTAGATGAAGGATGAAAAAGAACCCCCAATTTCACTAGAGGATATAGAAGAAAAAGACATCCCAGAAAGAATACCAACTACATATTTAAACAACCGTGTAATTGTTTTTGATCCACTCTTTGCATCATATTTATATGTTAAAATGAAATTTTTTGGGTCTCCTCTGGGGATAAGTAAACCCCGTTTAGAGTATTTTTCTAAACCCTCTGAATTATCCTTAATCGAAGCACTCTTTTTGCTGAAAAATGATAAAATTACAATCTTTGACCCAAAATTAGATAAACTTTACTCTCATGACGAATTTTATGATATCTGTAAAAAAATTCACCATAAATTTGAAGAAAAATTCGTAATTTATCAAGATTTAAGAAAAAAAGGGTATATCCCCCGACCCGGTTTAAAGTTTGGTGCTGATTTTGTGGTATACAAAAAAGGACCGGGATTAGAGCACTCACCATTTATCGCACATGTTTTACCTAGCGATGCAAAGATATCCGCTATCGATATGGTTAGAGCTGGACGTTTGGCAACATCAGTAAGAAAGAAATTTGTTATCGCCAATCCTTTGACGACAAGTTATTATTTTTTTGAATGGTTTAAACCTTAGATATTTTTTCTTTTTGATAAAAAAGTAGAGTATTTTCGGAAAACTTATACTATAAGGCATAACTATTAAATATATGGCTAACGATATTTTATTAGCGTTAATTCTTGGAGTAATCTTTGGGTGTATATTTTTCATTGTAGATATATATAATGAAATTAAAACTAATGAGATAAATACCTCCTTAATAGCAGGAGTTACAATTACATATTTTTTTATTATATTATTACCTGAAATACAAACTGGACTAGAAGAAGCTCATTTAGGCATTTATCAATTTATAGGTATTTTAATTGGATTTGGTACTATTCATCTAACAGAAAAATTTATTCTACTTCGGGTTGAAAAAAAATCTCAGATCAAATTAAAGGAAATTTGCGAACAAGAAGCGAAAGTATTAGAAAGAGAAAAGAGTGTTGAGAAATCTTTAATAGACAAGTTAGTGGAGAAGGACCCCGCTAGTCTTTCTAGAGAAGATTTAATCGAAAAATTATCTGCATTAGAAGAAATAAGAACAATCCAAGATTTATGGGTAGAAGAAGAAATTAAACTCCGGAGAAAAATGTTAAGAGCTGAGCTTAATAAATTCTCTTATTTAAATATACTTTCCGCAATAAAGGAGGTCAGTAAAATACAAAATTTATGTTTAACGGAAGAATGGAAACTTGAGGATTCTATCAGAAAAAGGCTACAGAAATATAACAAAGAAAATCCTTCATATGAAAAATTAGGTGCAAAATTGCATGCCCTCGAGGAATTGCGTCAAAAAGAAATAGAAAATGTTGAAAAAAAGAAGAATGTGGTAGAGATTTTAATAAAAAGTCTAATGGCAGATAGTAGAGATAAAATTCCGAAAGAAAAATTTACCGAAAAATTATTGGCATTAGATAAATCACGTGAAATGCTAGCAGATTACATAAAAGACGAATATAAAATGGGGAAAGTAATTATAGAAGAGACTCGAAATAGAATTTCAGAAAAGAGAGCAACCAAAAATTTGTATGCTTTAGAAGTGTGCCGAAAAATAACTGAAGCATGTACAATAGATGAGATGATACTTGAGAAAAAACTCATGGAAGTTGGACAAAATAACTTGATGCTTTTAGCTAGACTTTCCTCATTAAAACAGATAAATAGAATTAGAATGAAAAGTCTAGAAGAAGTAAATTCTCTTGAGAAAAAACTAATTGAGAAAGACAAAAACATCTTTACAGAGAAAAATTTAACTGAAAAATTTAATGCATTGAGGGAAGTATTTAGCGTGCAAAAAGAAAATTTATTAAAACAGAAGAACCTCGAGCAATCTTTGATTAATAAACTAATGAAAAATGATGCTAAAGATATTCTTTCAATAGAAGAACTAAATGAAAAATTATCTGAGCTAAAAAGGTTAGGTAAAGTCCAAGAAGATTGTATAGAAAAGGAAAAAAGCCTTGAAAATACTTTAATTTTTAATATAAAGACAGATGAAAGTGAAAAACTTACTTTGGAAGAACTTGCATCAACATTAGATAAATTCTGTCAACGTGAAGAAGAATTTGAAGCACAAGATTATGCTTTAAGGGTTAAGATACAAAACCATATAAACGAACATTTAGACGAACTCCATATCTATACCAATTTTATCTATCATTTATTAATTGGAATTATACTTTTCGAATTATTAACATATGAATTTATTACTGGAATTCTATTTTTTGTTTTTGCATTATTCAAAGCTATAACATCTAAAACATCAAATGATATTCAGCTTTTTACCGGTATAGAAATAAATAAAGAACATCATGAGCCACTTTATTTAAAGATTGTCGTAGCATCATCAGCGTTGATAGGTGTATTTGTTGGCTTTTTACTATATACGATTTTTCATGTTTCAATTGTTATAATATTCTTGTTATTTTCATTCATTTCAGGCGTAATTCTCTATACAATAATAAGAGAAGTATTACCCGAAAACGAAAGTGGACGACCACTCTATTTCTTATTAGGGATTATAATATTTTTAGTTTTCATTATAACATTTGAATCAGTTAGTACTCTATTTAGTGGTGGACATTGACATTAAAAAATCTTTAATTAATGAGATGAATATAAGAGTTACTTATTAGCTATTAGGGCTGTCAATATAATTTCCTTAATAGTAATAATTACTTCGAAATATTTTTCCTTTATTCTCTACACACTATAATTATCTATTTCGAACATCTTTTTGTCTGTAATATTACTATACATTCTTAACAAAAACGATTGGGTTAATCATTTGAAATATTATGATAATCTCGCCAAGAATGGCGATGGATAGAAATATTTACTATTTCAAAAGATTTATTTTTTCGTTTTCTAATTTTAATTAAAAAATAAATGAGTAGTGGAGATTTCCTACCGATCGTAACTAGCACGACTTTAAGCAAATTATGTAGCATAATTAAAGGATTTAATGGGGAAAGTAAAGGTTTCTGTTGCTTTGAACAAATTAAATAAAACGCTGGCTTTTCTGCAAAAGTTGTTTGTTACTGCAGAAAAAAATAATGAAATCTAGTTGTTGGAAGAATTTAAATGTCAATGATCCCTTTTTTTCATAGTGAAGCAATTCTTATTGTGATGGAAAAAAGGATTGAAGTAAGATTATTATGGGTGCTATTTATGCTTGAAGTTTTGAATTTAATAAAAGAAAATCAAGAGAAAGCTAAAAAAATAATAAATGATGCTTCTATCGAGGCTGAAAAGATCAAACAAGGCTTGTTACAGAAAACAGTAGCTGCAAATGAAGAGGCTTTTCTTGCTGAAATTGCCCAGGCGGAGAAAAGAGCCGACGAGTTGCAAAAGAGCAGCAGCTTGGGTATCGATGAAGAAATAAAACAGATCCTGAGTACGGCAGAGCAACAAGCAAAAAAAATTGAAATCAAGGCAAAAATCAATTACGAAAAAGCAGTAAATTATGTTCTAGACATTATATTTAACATGAGTGAGAAAAAAACAGGAGCGAGAAAAAATGACATCGTCTGATGCGCTAATTGAAGCCTTAATGTTCGAGGCACATGAAACCGCTGAAAAAATCATCCAAGATGTGAAAAAAACGGTTCAAGAAACCCTAGAAGAGCAGCGAAAAAAAGGTAGGGAAAGGGCTAGGGAGAGTATTATTTCGATAGATAAAAAAGCACAAAACGACTCTGTGGTAATCAAGTTACGCGGCACAGCTTCCGCCAAGAGCAAAGCAAAGTGGGTGATACTCGAGAAAAAACACGCATTGATCGAAAATGTTCTAAACCAAGTAAAGGACGAGCTACGCACGCGGATAAAAACAAATAAATACGTTCATGTCCTCGAAAACCTCATCGTGGAAGGAGGCATTATCGTGGGTGCGACAGACTTGGAAGTGATCTTGAATGAAAGGGATTCAACCCTTCCGCTGGATTTGGATAAGTTGGCAGAGAAGATTGGCGAAAAAACGGGCAAAAAGACCAAGATCACGAAATCTGCAAAAAAAATAGATACAATTGGCGGCGCGATAATCCAAACGATTGATGAGGATAAACCTACAGATTTTTATGAAAATAATCCCTCACTTAAGTTAATTAATGAAACAAATACTATAACTAAGTTTATGCAAGTCATTAAAACTTTTGCTGAAAAACAAACTCTCCCTAATATCGAGGATGCTTTTAAGTTACAAGTTTTAGAGGACATTCTTAATAACTTTAAGAGGATCGCTTCTTTAGAAGATCGTATTTCTGAATTCTCTATTGAATCAACACCAGCAATATTTCTTGGAAATGGTAAAATTGTCATGAATAACACGTTTGAAGGCATATTGAACAATTCTGAAAGCGAGATCCGATCTAAAATCGCAGAGATATTATTTACATGATTTATCAAATCTTGCGGCCATCAAGTTACTTAAGAGCGAAAAGACACAACAGAATTTCTTAAGTGGGTGGTAATTCATCCCACAGGCGCAAATCATGTGCAACCAGTTAGTTTTCATGTCCCAAGCTATTATAAGAAACTCGTGAAAATTAAAGGATTTAAACATCCCAATAATCGGCAAAACTTATGAATAATGGAATCATATTCAAAATCAACTTTTAGGACTAATAACTATATCTCAAATTTCAGAAAAAAAAAATAAATCCGTGATGTCCCGTGAATATAGCGTTGATTGCCGATGTTGATACGGTAAATTTCTTCAAGTTATGCGGGCTGGAGTACATCTTCGAGGTTAACAAACCCGAAGAGGCGGAGAAATACATGCGGGAACTCATTGAAAAACCAGAGTTTGCCATTCTAATCACGACGGATTACATCGCAAACAAAAACCGGGCACTTATTAATGAAATCACAGAGGAACACGAGTTTCCTATAATTATTTCAATTCCAACTCTTGGAAGCGGCTCTCAACCTATTACAGATACCATCACAGAGCTTATTAAGAGAAAAATAGGTATTGAACTCAAATCAGAATAAAAATGTGAATCATATCATGACTGAAACAACAATTGGTACCTTATCTCGTATTGCTGGTTCATTTGTCACGGCGAAGGGTATGCTTAATGCAAAAATGTTCGAGCTTGTTAAAGTAGGAGAAGTCGGCATCATTGGAGAAATAATCCGCATCTCAGGGAACACGAGCATTATCCAAGCTTATGAGGAAACCGAAGGGATAAAACTCGGTGAAAAGATTATCGGAACGGGAAAACCCCTGTCCGTGGAGCTTGGTCCCGGGCTCATGGGACAAATTCTCGATGGTATTCAACGACCACTCCCTTTGATTGCAGATAAAATTGGTCCATGGATTGAGAAGGGTATTGAGGTTCCCGCAATCGATCGCAACAAAAAATGGCAATTTCAACCCATAATTTCAAAGGGTGCCAAGGTTACCAGCGGTGACATCCTTGGCGTGGTGCAAGAAACACCTTCCATTGAAAATAGAATCATGGTTCCACCAGAAATCGTAGGAGTCGTGGAGTCCATTTGTTCCGAGGGTGATTTCACTGTCACCGAACCAATTGCTGAAATCAAAACATCTAATGGTATTAAGGAAGTATTAATGATGCAAACATGGCCTGTTCGGCAAGCACGTCCCTACAAGACAATGCTCCACATAGATACACCACTTATAACTGGCCAGCGAATCATCGATTCCTTCTTCCCGGTCGCCAAGGGAGGGATTATAGCTGTTACCGGGGGATTTGGAACGGGAAAGACGGTCTTGCTGCAAACGATCGCTGTATGGATCGATGCAGATATCATTGTGTATATCGGTTGTGGCGAGCGCGGGAACGAGATGGCTGATGTCTTAGAACGATTCACGCATCTCAAGAGAACTGATTCAGATCATCCACTCTTGAGCAGGTCGGTCTTGATAGCAAACACTTCCAATATGCCAATCCTTGCAAGAGAGGCAAGCATCTACAGTGGCATCACAATCGCAGAATATTACAGAGACATGGGTTACAATGTCGCAATAATGGCTGATTCCACATCGCGATGGGCTGAAGCCTTACGTGAAATCTCTGGACGATTAGAAGAGATGCCTGGTGAGGAAGGATATCCTGCATACCTTTCGTCACGCTTGGCTGAATATTATTCGCGTGCCGGAAGCATTAAAACTCTCGGTACGAAAGATAGAGAAGGATCGATCACAGTGTTGTCGGCAATTTCTCCACCTGGGGGGGATTTCTCCGAACCAGTAACAAGAAACACACTCCAGTTAGCCAAGGTATTTTGGGCACTTGATTTCAATCTTGCTCACCGCAGGCATTATCCTGCCGTCAACTGGTTCATGAGCTATTCCGAATACACGTCCTTCCTCGAAGATTGGTTCTTACGTGTTGATAGGGACTGGCAAAAATTATGCGGAGATGCGAGAGCTTTATTGCGAGAGGAGGAAGAACTCAAGGAAATCGTGGCACTTATAGGAGCAGACATTTTAGGTGATAAACAACGAGGTGTTTTTGAATTAGCAAAGATGCTTAAGGAATATTTCTTGATGCAGAGTGCCTACCATCCAGTTGATGTGTATTGCCCCATTCAAAAAACGTTTAAAATGCTCAGAACATTACTCAAGTTTAACGAAAAAATCAGTACCGCGATCGATTCGGGAGTGCCATTGCAAAAAATATTGGCACTTCCCGTTAAAGTGGGGATAAGTCGAATGAAGATCGTCCCATCAAACGAATTTGATTCGGTCAATGCAAAGCTTACAGCCGATATGGATGAGCAATTCGAGGTCCTTATTCAAGAAGCGAGGGAGGAGAAAAATAATGACTAAATCCAACAAGGGTTTAACTTTCTTTACGGTCAATGAAATCGAGGGTTCATTACTCGAGTGTGAATCCGTGGTCGGTATCGGCTATGGTGAACTTGTAAAAATCATAACCAAAGATGGCAAGGAAAAAACTGGTCAGGTTATCGATGTAAGTGATAAGATGACGGTTATTCAACTATTCGAGAATACTTCTGGACTAAACATCAAATCTATAGGGATTCGTTTTACAGGTGATACCATAAAATTACCCGTTTCTATGGATATGTTTGGCCGTATTTTTTCAGGAGTCGGCAAACCTATAGACAATGGTCCAGACATAATTCCGGAGGATTACCTCGATGTGCACGCAGCGACGATCAATCCATATTCCCGCTTGCATCCCACAAAGGTTATTCAAACAGGGATTTCCGTGATCGATGGTTTAAACACATTATTGTTAGGACAAAAGCTCCCTCTTCTTTCCGGGGCGGGGATGCCACATAAGCGACTTGCATCCCAGATCGTGAGCCAAGCAAGAGTTCCAGAGACGGATGAACAATTCACGATCGTGTTCGCCGCAATGGGTATAACCTCCGACGAAATGGTGTTATTCAGGAATGATTTCTTGAAAATGGACGCTATTAACAGGGTGGTAATGTTCATCAATCTCGCCGAAGACCCTGCTATCGAGAGGCTTCTCACACCGAGGTTTGCATTGACCGCCGCCGAGTACCTTGCATTCCAACACGACCACCATGTGCTCGTCATCATGGTTGATGTAACAAATTATTGCGAGGCACTGCGTGAAATCTCCGCTTCTCGCTTGGAGATTCCAGGACGTCGTGGATACCCAGGTTACATGTATACGGACTTAGCCATGTTGTATGAAAGAGCGGGTATAATCCGAGGAAAGAAAGGATCAATAACTATGATCCCAATCTTGACAATGCCTGATGATGATGTAACCCACCCGATCGCAGATCTGACGAATTACATTACAGAAGGTCAGATCATCCTGGATCGGAGTATGTTCAAAAGGGGAATCTATCCTCCGATCGATCCATTGATATGTTTATCCCGGTTGATGGATAAGGGTATTGGCTTGAATAAAACAAGGGAGGATCATAAACAATTGTCGGACCAGCTTTATTATGCCTACGCTGAAGGAAAGACTGTCCAAGAAACCGCCATGGTTTCAGGAGAAAAGGCGTTGACAAATACCGACAAACTGTATCTTAAATTTATGGAACGGTTCGAGAAGGAATTCATCAATCAAGGGTATTATGAAAACCGCGACATCGAGACCACACTAAACATCGGTTGGGATCTCCTATCAATATTACCCGAGTCAGAACTCGCTAGAATCGATCCCGAAATCTTGAATAAATTCCATCCAAATTACCTAAAATAAAGTGACTTGCTCGTGTCTGCTAAAAGATTAGAAGTGCACCCCACACGCCAAGAATTAATAGTGCTCAAACGCCGAAAAACATTAGCAGAAGGAATAGCGGACATTTTACAGAAGGATTTAGAATTATTGATCATCTCAGTTGTTGATTATAAGGAAAAGGCATCCATCTTGCGAACACAGCTATATGATGCCTTGACAAGTTCTTATTACCAATTTATCGAAGCCGAGATGATGAGCGGTAGCTTGAAAGTGAAGGAGTTAGCACTAACGACCACTCCGATAGATTTTAATGTAGAAACAAGTACAGCAACTGGGGTTCTTGGGATTCAATTTCCGTCTCTGAAACTTGTCAAGCCAGAAGTAAAGGGGCATATACCGCGCTTGAGCTTGAATGATGCCCCAATACAGTTGGAGGAGGCTGCTTCAAGGATCAATGATGTGATGGATACCGTTGTTGAGCTCGCAAGCATTACCGCGGCGATAAGAGAACTTCTCGAAATAATATCGCTGAAAAGAAGGCAAATCAATCGAATCCGATTTAAGATCGTCCCGGAATTGGATACGACGACTGAATACATCGAAAATATACTGGAAGAAATTGAACAGCAGGACTCCATTCGAGTCAGAGTTCTTCAAAGAAAGCGAAAAGAGAGGGCTGAGAAATCTTATGAAACCGAACAAGTATAACAGGATAATGTCCCGGATTGCAATCGAAAATCTCAAGCTTATCAATTTTGATGAGTTAGTTTGTTTAATCGGTAAAAATATTGAAGAAATTTTTACATTCTTGGTAAATACTGCATACGGTGAAGAAATTGTTAGTACTTGTGGGGATAAAGTTGAACCGAGACTCCTCGAAGAAGCTCTAATCCAGAACTATGCAAAAACATTCAAAATATTGCTGAAATATTCGTCAAAGTATATCGAAAACTTGCTATTGTCTGTTTTACATAAGTATGATGCATTGAATCTTAAAACCATGCTTAGAATGGTACAAGCGGGAATGAATGCCGAAGATATATTACAATACATCATTCCTTTGGGAACATATGATAAGAAAAAGTGCCAAGCAATTCTTTCCGAAGTCAATTCGATTAGTGATATCGTAGGTTCTCTAAAGGACACGGATTTTGGCTTTATTTTGAAAGAGACACTCAAGGTTCAAAAAATAATCGGTGATTTATCACCACTAGAAGCTACCCTAAACAAGGAAGTATTCAAGGGAATATTAAAAGAAATCAAAAATCTCGATAGACGTGATAAAAAAATTGCCACCAATATCCTGGGAATCGAGATTGATGCTTTGAATGTCAAGATCATTCTAAAATACAAAGCATTGATGATCGACCACGAAAATATCAAAAAAAATTTGATGCCCACTGCGTTGATCGATGAAAAAATCTTGGAGTCTGCAATCATGGAACCGGATATAAAATCCACGCTTCAATGTTTCTTGAAGTCTGTTGAAACAAAGCATCAAGTATATCAAAATATCTTCACGAAACTCGTGAAAGAATCCGATTCGCCGATATCACGCTTGGAATTTATTCTAGAGAGAGCCCCACTCGAGATGAGCTTTTTTGAGTTGAAGAAAAACTTTCGGTATTACAACATCGGGTATATCTTAGCATTTCTAAATGTGAAATGGGTGGAAATAAAGAATTTGAGGTGTATCATCAATGCAATGGCGAGAAACATTGGAGCAGATCAAACTCTCGATTTACTTATTTTACCTGAAAATTATTAACTTGGATCCGGATTTTCGTTTGATCAACCACGGTAATAATTATTTTTATCTAACCAATTGCAAAATCAATTGGGGTCAATATGGAGGTCACACAGAACTTTAAAGGACAGCTCATTTCGAGATTGAAGATTTTAAAAAAAAAATTTTAGAGTAGAAATAGGAAAAACTTTCTTAACACTTTCTATCCAAGAATCATGAAAGATATCAAAAGGCCATAGATTGCCAATGCCTCTGATAATACCAACCCTAATATATTGGTCGTGAAACTATCAGGCTTTTCAACAGCGGCAGCCATCATCGCTGGACCACAATAAGAGATGCCAATACTAGCCATAATGGCTGTTATACCCATTGTTGCTGCGGAAACTAACGCCAGCATAGCATCATCTTGAGTTGTGATATCGGGTAAACGACCGATGATCATGAATGCGATAAGCAATCCATATATGGCCAGAGCTTCTCCTAAAATGATCGAGATCACCAATTTGCTCCCCAATTCTGGCTTTTCTGAAGTCACTGAGGCAAGCGCTGGTGCACAGATTTTTATACTTAATAGGGCTGCTCCCGAACATATAAGAATACAAAGAGCGGCGGCTAAAATTGCTATCATTGTTGGTTCCATAATATAATCATCTCTCTTTTTTGATTTTGTTATTTGATTTGATACTTATTGGTTGAAATAGAATACCTTTTGCAGAGTAGAATTTTGGAATTAATTCAATCCAATGGAGCCTTAAACAATGAACCATGACGATAAGACCTTCAATGCATAGAATCAAGATCGTACCAACCACGATTAACGGAATAGTCTCTAGAGGAAAATTGCCATTCTCGACTCCGGCAAGATCGAGGAACATGGTGCTTAACGCCGTATGGGCTAAAAATAAGGCTGCAAGCCGACAAAACGATAATGTGTGACCTAACGACTCGATGAAAACCTCGACGCTAAAGTTAACACCCTCCATAAAAGATTCAGCCTTTGCCATGGAGAGCATGCTGATAATCAAGGGAGCCATAACGAGTACCAAGAGCATTGGCATACCTTCGCTGAACCAAGTGGTAATTTGTGAAATGCCACCCCAATAGACCCACATGAAGAACCCACCAAGGAGAAACCATATCCAGCAGAGGGCGGCGAAAGCTTTTGCCCCTTCTCCTCTCTTGAGGTGGTTTAGTACGCGCAAAATCAAACAGAACGAGATAAAGGAAACGCCAATTAAAATAGTGAACCTCAATAGTTTAAGTGGTTCATGCACGGGATCGAATCCGCCGAAGTAGAATGGACCGATTTTTAACAACAAGACGGGATGGAGAACTCCCGATGGACCGAAAAATTCACCAAACAAATATCCCCACACCATCGAAGAAATACCACAAAGTGTTATTATTCCTGCAGAAAGCAAGAGATAACGCGGAATTTCCCCCACTTTATCCATATTAGTCTTGTTTCTCGCAATAAGGAGCAAAATACCCCCGAAAAAGAGAATAGCACCATGACCAACATCGGCAAACATAATGCCAAAAAGGATTGGAAATGTAAATGCCATTAAATAAGTCGGATTAATCTCTCCCTTGCGTGGAAATCCAAGGGAATATGTTAGAATTTCAAACCCTTCAAATAACCGGGGTTTACGTTTGATAACATTAGGTACATTATCGTTGGATTTAGCTTTTTCATGCTCGCAAACACATGTGCCATTAGTGATCTTTATTATCCCCTCTTTTAATTTAGGAAGCTGTTTTTTTAAAACCCATACTTCAAAATAAACGATTGTATCACAATGGGCCATATTGTCCTCTGCTTTAAGGAGAATATCAACTTCCAGCGTCATTTCGTGAAGGGCTAAGAGAGTCGAATGTATGGTGTTTAAATCTGGAATTTCTGGAATTATCTTGATGGAACCTTTTTTTGATAACTCACGGCTTCGCAATTCCGAAATTTTTTTAATAACAGGGATTGATTGTTCCTCAATTACCGTTAGCTTCTGCTCCATGTTAGAAAGAATTTCTTTAATCGTATTTCCAGTTAGGAACGCCTCATCATCAAATACATCATCGGGATTTAAATCCAATTCTTCAAATTTCCTTTTAATTCGCGTTTGGATATCTGAATTCTTTAGTGATTCATCATTAGGTATCGAACACGCCTGCAAGAACCCAGTATATGACTCCTCTTCGCAATCAACCTTGATATATTGAGCAACTCCCATCTTGCTAATAAAGAGATGAACCGGTTCCTGGTGCCTTTCGAGTAGTATGACCTTGAGTTTTCGTAGATTTGGCATAGGTGTTCACCAGTAATTATCTAGTTCTGATATGAAGGGTAGAACATTTTTTAATAATTAAATATTCCTATCCTCCCTTACTTAAAAGATATCTGATTTGCATATTAACTAATAACTAATCGAAAAATTAAACGAATAAAAAAATATATCAAAAATTATTCCTAAAAAACCTTCTTCTGAACTAATAACGGGATAAAATAATAGAGCGCAAGCCCAAATGAAAGACTTTATATTTTTCACTAAATTATTTCGAATGTAGCGCCTAATCAGAATAAAGAAGGATTTGGTATTGTGATTAAAAGAATAAAAAAAAAGTCTAAAGATCAAAAACAATCTATTTCTAAGAGAAAAATAATAATTTCGATAGCTATCATATTTATTGTTTTCGTTAGTGTTTTTTCATTGTATTTTCTTCTTCAATTTCTATTTAATACCCAATACCCCGTAGTTATTGTAATATCTAACTCAATGGAACCTAGTATCAATAAGGGCGATCTATTATTTGTTAAAGGAATCTATCCTGAGGATATTAGAGAAGGAACAATAGAAAATAAAGAGGGTGATGTAATTGTATTTGACGCCCGTGGTTTGTGGGATGATGCCCCTGAGGAACCAATTGTTCACCGAGTTGTTAGTAAGTGGTATAATGAAACCACACAAAGTTGGTACTTTTACACAAAAGGCGATGCAAATTTTCATATTGATATGGCTATAATACAAGAAGATCGGATTTATGGAGTAGTATTTGGAGGAATTCCATATATAGGATGGATAAAAATTACATTAATTGATTCAGGATTATACCCTTTCCTTATCATTTTCTTAACAGCTCTAATTGTAATTAGTATGATTCGTGATGGCATAAAAGAAGAAGACCGAAATGAAGAAGAAAATAATAATTTAAATTATAGCATAATTAATGATGATGAAAAATTAGTTAAATCCGAATCAAAAGAGAGTTAATTAATGATTTTAATTTCTACTTTACCATTAATAGAGATAAATTTTTGTACGCATTGGACACGGGATTTCCACAAAGATTAAAAAGTGTGAATTATTCCTTATCTTGACTAAATTTAACAATTGATTATTCCTAATTATTCATTAATTAAACCTACTTACTATCTTTGTAATAAATGAAATGCCGAAATTGAAGAGCACATATCTGTTAATAATCTCAATGACTATGCTTTTAGTCAATGCTTTTATTATTTTTTCTATGGCTTCATTTGACAGAATGGTATATATCATCTTTTTCTATCATGTTGCATCCGCTTGGCTTTCTTATATTTCTTTTGGAATTAGTTTGATTTGCCATATTTTATACATGACGAAAAAGGAAATAAAATGGAGTCTACACGGAAAGAATAGTGTAATTATTGGAGTAGCATTTTCCGGTTTCACATTAATAACTGGATCATTATGGTTTAATGCTACATCGGGGAATTATAATAATATCTATTGGCAATGGAGTGATTACAGACAGACAATGACATTAATATTATTTTTCTCCTTCTTAGCCTATTTAGTTTTTGGTAATATGATTGAAAACCGAGAGAAGAAGGCCAGAATGACAGCACTACTCGGGATCGTTCTATTTCCGATGGTGCCTTTAAGCTTTTTCTCAGCTATCATTTTTTCTAGCCTTCATCCTTTAATAACACCTGATCCAAGTCAATCGGGGTATATTTATTGGGATGGTTTAAAGATATTTTGTTTGTTAATTAATTTGATTGCAATTTCAATATTTTACTATTATTGCATGCAAGAACTCTTGGAGATTGATAAAGCAAAAGAACAATTAGATATAATTATTCAAAAAAAGAAGAATGAGGATTCATGACCGAAATAATCTTAGATTTAATTACACTCATTTTTAGTATTTTATTATTTTGCATAATAATAATACTTTTAATCATTTATCCTAAAATTCAACTAAAAAAAATAGAAAAGCGTATTAGCAGCCTAAAAAGAACTTAAGTAAGAATTATGAAAAAATCGAAAGCTATTGTAGCACTTATTTTAATTGCTTCATTTATAGCAATAGTTTTTTTATTAATTTTAAGTACCCGACCTTATTTAACGGTGGCTCAAGTTTTAGAAAATCCTTCAAATTATAATAATCAAGAAATTGAAGTTATAGGAATTGTAGAAGGTTATTCTGGGGGTAATTTTAATTTAACCGAAGGAAGTTATAACATTGTTATAGAGACATCAGGTATTACTATCCCTAATGATTTTTCAAATGGAATTCAAGTCGTAGTGAGAGGCGTGTTCGTACAAAGTTCAATTTTAAATGCTAATCAGATTCTTACTCAATGCAGTTAGCTCAATTAGATAAAAGTCCATCAGAAACTAATATCAAAATTGAACTCGTCAGTACAACATGAAAAATTAAGAATAAGAATTCAAAAATTATATCAAAAAATATTGCTCCTTCTAAGAGTTTAATATTTATCGATATTATTGGATTTATTATTGGAAAGATTAGCGGAAAAAATAAGATAGGGAGAATCAATGACTTATTTTTAGCATACATCGAGAAGGCAGATATAATTGTTCCACATACTGATAAGTTAAGTGTTGGGAGTAATACACCTAAAAGGATATATTGAGTAATATCAAAGTTCTGAATTGAAGGTACAGAAATAAAAAAGGCAAAAAGTAATATAACTAATTCTACTAAGCTTAGTATAATAAAACAGAACAGAATTTTACTAAAAATAAGAGTATTTGAGGATACAGGAGATGATATTAATCCGCTCAGTGTTCCTGCTTCTTGTTCCTTTATAAATAGCTTTGTCATGATAAACATCATTAAAAAAAAAATTATAAACCATATTTGAATCACGAACAACTCTAAAGACATAACTTGATTTTGAGTGACCAAGTTGTATGAGGAAGAAAATATAAAAATTGAAGTAATACCAAACAAGAAAATTGAAATAAGATCATTAAATTGCCTTAATTCAGATTTAATATCTTTTATCAAAATCGTTTTTAATTGTTTATACTTCATTTTAAGCGAGGGCTCTTCTCTATCCATTTTTCCATTCCTCACATATATTCTTTAATTTTCTCAGTTTGTATATCCTTTTTTGCGATAGTTTTAACCATTTTTCCTTTTTTAATTATTAGTATTTTATCGCATATTTGTTGAGCGATTTCGATATTATGAGTTGAGATTATAATTGTTATGTTATCTTTCTTTTGTAATTCTACAAGTAGATTTATTAGTAATGGAATTGTTTTCTGATCTATGCTTGAAAAGGGCTCATCTAAGATTAGAATTGCGGGAGAGTGCATCAATGCTCTAATTAATTCAACCTTTTGCTTCATTCCTTTACTTAAATTTCGAATTGGCTCAAAAACCCAATCATCAAGGTTAAATAATTCTGTATATCTATCAATTTTCACTTTAGTTTGAGATTTTTTAAAATTATAATAAAGGTTGTCATAGAATTTTAGATTTTCATACATGGTTAAATCTTCATAAAGAAAAGACTTGTCTGTAATAACACCAATATCTTGCTTAATACTTCTAGGGTGATCTTTATAATTCAATCCGTTAATTATTATATCTCCATGGGTGGGATTCATTAGTCCAGAAAGAATTTTAATCATTGTTGTCTTTCCGGCTCCATTCGGACCTAATATTCCGAATGTAGTGTTCTCTTCAATTTTAAAAGAAATTTTCTTTAATGCTAAAAAAAACCCAAATTGTTTTGAGATATTAATACAATTAATTATATCCATCGATATTAATAGGATCTTATTATTCTTTTAAATTTTAATTAAAAGCATTTCAAATAATCTATAATTATATTAGAAATTTTATTTAAAACTACACTCGGCACTCTAATTATTGATTTAATAATGAAAAAAGAATTTTAACTTTTGTTAGTTTTTATAAATATTAAAAAGAGACTTTGAAAATTTTTGAACGGCTCAATTTAATACATTAAAAAAAATAAAAATAAAAAAAAGTATAGGAGATAAATCCATTTAAGACGTAAAATTGATTTCTTTCAAGAAATTCGTTACTCTAGTAGCGTGAAACTTCAATCCTAATTCATCTGGAGTGAATCCAAAAGCTAATGCTACTGCTTCTGACAAGTAAAAGATTGGAAAATTAAAATCCGTTCCGAAAGTTTTATTTAATTCTTTTTGATTAAAGTCGAATTGCTGGTAACAAGCAGGACATACAACAATAATACAGTTGGCTTTGGTTTTTTTAATGGCATCAAGTTTCTTTTTTGCCATTAAAAGCGATAAATCTTTATCCATTTTGGAAGTTGGATTTCCACAGCATTCCATTTTAAACTCATATGGTATTGATTCCGCTCCAAGACCTTCAACGATTGCATCAACGGTTATAGGTTCAAAAGGGTCATCCCATTGAATTATTTCTGATGGTCTAAGGTAATGACAACCATAATGGACGGCAACCTTAAAGTCTTTTAGTGGTTTACTGACCGTAGTTTTTACTTTTTCAAGTTGTTCGTATAGAATTTGTCCAAAATGAGTAACTTTTGTCTCACCATCATAATGTTTCCCAATGTTCCCTAAGAATTTATTTACTTCTTTAACAGCGTGGTCTTTTTTCATGGCATGATTTACACCCTTGAGGGTTTCAACGCAACCTGAACAAAAAGACACAATTCCATTCCCCGCACTAGACAAGCTTAGGTTTCTAGCACCCAATGCTAGCCAAGCAGAATGGGATACTAACTCAATCCCTGTTGGATCCGGACAACAACTAAATCCATCAACATCATGCAACTCAATACCGAGTTTGGCAAAAATCTTACGTGCACTTGTTTCTAAAAAGGGTAATCTTGAAGCGATAACACAACCCAAAAATACATCATACCCTGTTCGAGTTTGCTCTCCTAGTTTATTAGACTGTTTAATTATTTGTTTATCCTGTGGTACTTTCAAGGATTCATTATTTGACATTAATTATTTTCCTCCTCTTTTGTTGTGCTTAGATCAAGATGTGCTCCTTTTAATAATGATTGAATTTCATTAACATCTGCAGATTTTATTTCGGGTAATCCCAATTGGCTACGCCTACGTTCGATTGGAGGCGTTAAAGGAATTGCTAAGCCATTATCAAAAACCATTTGAATTTGCATATTAATAGATTCTGGACTTGTACCACTTTTATAGCACTCATTTTTGATCATTGTAAAAATTTCTGTTAATTCAATTTTTTGGGGACATTGTTCGACACATTTTTGACATGTTGAACATAACCACACATTCGGTTCCAGATGATCAACTAAAAGTTCTTGTTGTCCAAGAATTACTGCTTCCATAATTAATCGCGGGTTATACGCTCCATCAGTAATTGAAGCTGCGGGACAACCTTCACTGCAAGTACCACATTGAAAACACGCATAAAGAGAAGGAATTTTGTCCAACAATTTTAAGAACCACGCATCATTCGGCTTTTGGATCATTTTCGATCTTAGGGATCCTTTGGTAAAAGGATCTCTTCGAGAAATAGGAGGATCCAATTGAAGAGCTCTAACCATCTTATGAGATACCCAACCAAATAAAGTAAGAATGAAAAAACCGAAATATACAGCCCGCATGAGTTCTGAACTAGCAGCAGTAAATGCAATCATAGTATGAACAAAAACAGAAAACACCGCAAGCATTGTTATGTTATGGAGTATCTTATTTAAGTTATACTTAAATTTAATTTTATAAGCAGATTTTCTTAGTTTCTCTAATTGTTTAACCTTTATCAGCCGATTGGTCATGAAAATAATTGCCAGTACCATCAAAGATAGAAAAATTAACCATCCTAATATTCCTGTAATCAGAATAGTATCGGGGAATATTCCAGTCAACAACAGCATAGAACCGTGTAATAATCCAAAGAGCAATGAAACTGACGCCATAACAGTATGAAACAACATTGTAAAATCCACGCTAAAATTGTTTTCAATTAGCTTTATCCTCGTAATTATGAGAATATTGAAGCACATCCAGATATAAGAAAAAATCCCAAAGATACTACCAAGATTATGGATGATTTTTATATCTAAAGCAGCCATTTCAGGATCGAAAGCTACCGGATCTTCATACCAGTATAGTATCGAAATGAATACCGGGATAAGGAAATAGATTGCTAATAAAACAATTCGCTTTAAAAATAAAGTAGTTTCCTGATTTTTCTTGAATACTAATACTTGTTTTAAATCTAACACTTCTTGTTTTTCTTTTGCTATCATGTTTGTTTTTTAACCTCCTAAGTTGATATTGGAATAAGCACAAATACACCGTATAATAAATTAAATGTCCATGCAATAAACATTATATAGATAGGGAGTTTCAATTTTTGTCCAGGAACATTCGAATATGTTCCAACTAGCACTACAATTCCTGCAATATATCCAAGACTTCCCAGTATAATGTGGATTATTGTATTTAAGTCTTGAAAATTAACCAAATCTAATACATCTCTTGATTCAAGGCTCTCCAGATATCCAAATGCAAAATCCATAGTAGTCGTTATAATCAAGAATATATTTACTGTCATTAGAATAAAGGCTATTGCTATAAACGCACCGTGAGCTTTAGGTTCACTAATATTCATTCCCCGATTGATGTAGTTATTGAATAATTCATTATCTTTCTCCGTTTCGATTTTTGGGAGATCTTCTTGCTTAACGTCAAGATTTTGCATAACTAAAGCCAATTTACTCTCAAAATTCACAGTAATATCTTTTACAACTTGAACTAATTCATTCGATAACTCTTTCTGTTTGTATAATCGTTTGAACTCATCTTTTCTGTTCACATTACTTTGGAATACTACTAACCCTATAAACAAGAAAACTATGGTGACACCACCGATATATAATTCACTATGGTCAAAAAATAATTCAAGAGGTGTTCTGACTACAACTCCTATTGTCACAGCAATATCTAAATTCATTAGAGCGGTACTAACTCCTTGAAGAGTTGGTGCTCGACTTAATATTCGTAGGGTGTATTCTCCTGAAGTACTCGGCATCTCTATGTCTAAAGATACGGTGATAGAATCAACCGTAGGGTCAGTATCATCAACAGAATTATCTTCAATAATATTTCCTGGTGAAATTACAAACAGATCATTATCCATCGCACCCGCATAAGCATCAATCACTACACTGGGCCCCGTGGCGGTGACCTCCAAAGTATAGGAATCTCCTTCTCCCGCTTGAATTTCAGTAACATCTGCTGTAATAGTATATCCGTCAGGATGGCAACTTAATGTAGCGGCATCTTCTGTTGTTGAGATGTTCTTGGCAAAAGCTAGCATTATAAATACAAAAAGTCCAATTAAGAAAAGTCTCCTTTTCATTTGTTTTTTGTTTTTCATTTTACTAGACTATTTATAATTAATTTCTTAATAATATGT
>JAGXNP010000035.1 GCA_019894885.1 Promethearchaeota archaeon
CCTAACGGGGATACCAAAGTAACAATCGTAATCACATTTGACATGACTCGGCCTTGCTTGTCTGGAGGTATTACTGTCTGCAGAGTTGTTAAAAACATGGTGTTAACAAAAGGAACAATAAACGCAAAGATAAAACCACCTATACTAATAATTGTAAAATTACGTGAAGGTGCTAAAGCTAATATTAAATGTCCGATTTCCCCTACAAAGATGCCAAGAAAGATTATTAATATTTTTTTTTTCCAGACTTTTTTTATGACGACGATTATAGCCCCAACGAACATCCCTGCCTGGATGGAAGCCAAAACAAACGCGGTATTTTCTACTGTCCCGAAATGAGTTATTTCTACAAAAAATATCATTAAGGTGTTAAAAGGAGTACCTAAAAAATTTAAAATAGTTGCAATAAAAAGCAATGTAAGGAGTCCAGGGACAATTTTAATAGCTTTAAGACCTATCTTAAATTCTCCAAAATATGATTTTTCTTTTCTAATTTTTTCTTTTTTAGGTAGTGGAGGAATTCTTATTAATAAAAGAGGGATAATAGCAAATAAAAAGGTCAGAATGTCAACCCACAAAATTTGGTCTATTGGTAGGAGTAGTAGGAGAGTGCCTGCAATAATGGGTCCCATAGTATTAACTAAACCTGTGAAAATATAGTTAATAGCGTTCATTCTGCTTAAATGTTTCTTTGGTATCATTAAAGGAATTATAGCGTTTACTGCGGGCCAATGAAATCCTTGAAATAATCCTCTAATACTATTTATTAAAATAATCATCCAGACTTGTTGGATATCAAAAAAAAACAATAGTACTAAGCTTAAAGTCGTGATAGCTTGAAAAAAATCAGAAAGGGCTATCATGAGCTTGCGGTTCCAGCGGTCGGTAAAAACACCTGCTAGTGGCCCAAAAACGAATTGAGGGAGAAATGAGAAAAAATAAGCAACTGAGACGATTGTTAGGTCCTCAGTTTCAATTGTGATCCACCAAATTATTACAAATTGAACAATAGTAGAGCCTAGCAACGAAAAAAGCTGACCTGACCAAAAGAAAAGATAATGTTTAAATGATTGTGATGAAGCGGGTGTCTCCATATTTCCTAATGACAGAAAAGAATTAAATGATATTTATCCATAATTAAAGATAATATCTTAATTTTTCTATACATCTTTAGTTACTTTGTGTGAATATAGGAAAATCCCAGGAACAATCCCCTTTTTTTCTGCAATTTTGTAAAATAATAATTGAAGAACAATTATTTCCATAATAGGGGCGAGATGTGGATCTTTTATTCCGTGCTTGTATGTGAATATCTTCGAGTTATCATGTAATTTTTTTACTCTATCATCAAACTCTTGATTAGTAATGTGTAGTAATCTCCCAAATGTCCATTTTTTTACTAGATTTTCGATAAATTGGACATTCAAATCAAAGTTTTCTTTATCTGACGAAAGAATTACGATGTTAGTATTCTCGTTTAAGCATTCTATGCCTCCATGCCTAAAAGTCGATATAGAATTTGCTTCCGAATAAGATTTAACAATTTCCTTAAAATTTAAAGCTGCTTGGTGAGCTGTTGTAAGTGAAGAACCCCTCGAGAGAATTTCTAAAAAATCAATCTTTTCTCCAAATGTTGGTACAAGATCTTTCCATATTTTATTAATTTGTTTTTGGTCCTGCAATACATTTTTAATTTCCCTTAAAACTTCTTCTACTCCTTGTTTTTCTTCTTCGGAGGAAAAAAATTCCCCTATAATTGTTTTAGCCATTACATAAAGCAATAGTAGAGTACACACATAACTTTTCGAAGTAACTGAAACTTCTACATCAAAATTCATAAAAATTTGTAATTCGGTCATATAAGCAAGATAACTGTCTGGATTATTAGTGATACCAATCGTTAATGGTTTGTCGTCTATAGATATTGCATTAATATCCCTTAGGAGCTCCCGAATTTCTCCAGATTCACCAGACTGAGAAATTATTATGATTCCCGTATCTTTAAAGCAAGTTTGCTTAACTCGTGGAAAAGTATTAAACAAGAATTCTCCTGCCTCTCGCATTTCAACAGCAATTCCGTATTGGTTTAATATATAATAAGGTAGGTATGAACTGATGTAACTTGAACCCATACCTGTAAAAATTAATTTAGTTATCCCTCCTTTTTTTATAAAGTCTCTAATCTTTAAAAATTGAGGTCTACCTGCGCCTAAGATATATTTTAAGGTATCTTCTAAGGCTTGAGGTTGAGATTTAATTTCTTCAAGAAAATTATCCTTCATTACCATCCCCAAAAAATTTATTCATATTATATTATAAAAAAAAATATAAGATAAAATTAATTTAAACAATTCAACAGTCAATTTAAAAATAGTGATTAAATTTGTCATGTATACACGGTTTGGATAATAATAACTGCCCTATTTGCCGAATATCGAAATCGACTATCCCTAACACTCCAATAGCTAAAAATCTTGTTAAAATCGAATACTTAAGACCAGAAAATCCATTCTTTAAAAATCATATTGAAAATAAGAAACAAAGCGTGGAATACCTCACCAAAAATAATACATTATTAAATCCAAGTCTAATTAATCCATTACCTGTACCAAATCTCATAAATAAAATTCCTAATTTTGAAAATAATGATTTTAGGAAAAAATTAGATGAGTTAGATCTTAAAGGATTGGATACTCACGGAATTTCAAAGAAAATCAATCTTGAAAGTCCAACAGTAAAACTTGATGAAAAATAGCTATGCTATGATTAATTTCTTTTTATTATTTTTACGATAATCCCTGGCTTTAAGTCTAAATTAATTCAAACTTAATTAAAACTTACATATAATTCTTTTTAACATAAGATTTTAAAACAAGAGTTTTAAAAATAATATAAATAGTAATAAATAAGAGAAAACGTAACTCAAATTTAAAACCTAGAAGAGAAATGATTAATTATGGAAATTAACAAAGATTTGAAGGATAACACTCAGGTTGCTTATATTTCCATGGAAATCGCTGTAGATTCAAACATTCCAACTTACAGTGGCGGATTGGGAGTATTATCAGGTGATACAGTTAGATCTGCAGCCGATTTAGAACTTCCTATGGTAGGAATATGTTTGTGTTATAGTTCTGGTTATTTTTATCAGTTCTTCAATGAATATGGAGAGCAAAAAGAAAAAGAAATTGAGTGGAACTTTTTTTACGAGTTTGAAAAAGTTGACAAGCCAATAAAGATAAAAATTGAAGATAAAGAAGTTTTAGTATCTGCTTGGCTATATAAAGTAATAGGTCAATCAGGTCACATTCTTCCGATTTACTTATTGACGACAGATATTGAAGGCAACGAAGATTGGATGAAAACAATGACGGGTTCTTTATACGATTCCACATCTCGTTGGAATAGAATTGTACAAGAAATGATACTCGGAATTGGGGGCGTGAAACTTTTAAATTCTCTAGGATACAACAACATAGAAACCTACCATCTAAACGAAGGACACGGTTCTTTTTCTATTGTGGAACTATATAACATGTTAAACGGGGATCTTGACAAAGTAAGGGATAAGTTTGTATTCACTACTCACACTCCTGTACCAGCAGGACACGATAGATTTGATCAAAAATTGGTTAATAAAGTTTTTGAAAATAGGATGCCTTCGGAAATAAGAAAAATTGCGGATGATAATGGTCGCTTTAACATGACATATCTAGGGATGGGGCTTTCTCGATATAGAAATGGGGTCGCAAAAAAGCACGGTGATATTTCCAGAAAAATGTTTCCTCAGTATGAAGTTGATTCGATTACAAACGGAATTCATTTAGGATTTTGGGTTAGTCGACCATTTCGTCAAATCTTTGATAAAAAATGGCCTAACTGGAAAGCAAATCCATCGATTCTTCAAAATGCAATTGTTCTTGATGACTTGGACATATTTGATGCACATATCGAGAATAAATTTAATCTAATTAGCTATCAGAAGGGACATAGTTGGAACCTTTTAGACGAGGAACTTATTACTATAGGATTTGCTCGACGATTCGCTACCTATAAAAGGGCTACATTAATATTTAAGGATATTGATAAGCTTGGAAAAATCTGTAAAGATAAAATTCAATTCATATTTGCCGGAAAAGCACACCCCCAGGACACAATGGGAAAGGATTTTATTAAGGAAATCTATAAATCTGGTGAATATCTCTATGATAATTATGGAGTGAAGGTCGTGATGATGGAAAATTATAATATGGATTTATCTCATATGCTAGTATCTGGATGTGACATTTGGCTCAATACTCCTGATAGATATCGAGAAGCAAGTGGCACCAGTGGTATGAAAGCAGCATTAAATGGTGTTTTAAACCTTAGCGTTCAAGATGGTTGGTGGTTAGAAGGATACCATAGGAATCCTATGGCAGGTTGGGCAATTGGTCCTGATGACTCAAATCCGAGTGATCCTGGAGTTTCTAATGATTGGGATATTGATTCAAAGGCAATTTATGAGATTCTCGAAAATGAAATTATACCAACTTATTTAAACCATGAAGAATGGTTGTTTAGAAGTAAGAATGCTATATCTTTAGCAGCTTTTTTCAACACTAATCGGATGATAAAAGAATACGCTAAAAAAGCATATAAACTCAGAAGGCAAAAACCGTGGCAATTTGTCAAATAATTAATTTTTTTTATTTAATTCCTTAAATTTAGTGAGTAGATTATTTAATACAATTTAAAAGCTTAAACGATCTAATTTTTACATAGTCATCAGGATTTTTCTGAGCGAAATAATCTTCAAAAGTTTGATAAAATATATCTTCCATCGTAGATACTCCGGATTTTAACCCGCTTAAATCTATTGCAAGTAAAAGCATATACTCAGATGTCGTTTCCAGATAATAGCATCCTGTTTTTAATTCGAGACAACTATGAGGTTCAATAATTTCATTAGCGTTCCTAACAACCTCGTGAGTAGTAAAAATAATGAGATAAAAGGTCTCTGCAAACTCTTCTTTTAAATACGAATCTCGTATTCCAGAAGCTTGAAGTGCGACTTTTGTATATTCTTTAAATATATTTTGTAATTGAGTAATTTCCTTCCTAAATTTTATTTTATTGTGAAAAAAAATAAAATTGTTATTTAATTTTAATGGATCTTTATCCAGATACGTAATTTCAGTTGGTTTAAACTTGAAAACGTACTCCTTTAAGTTTATTGACATTTTAAGCAATTGTTCTATGATGTGATATAGGTCTTTAGTGATATATGTTATTGTTTTTCTTTCTAAATTAGATAAATTGAAGTTTCTTATAAAATTCTTGTTTATAGAATGTAATTGATAAAAGAATAATGTTTTACAAATAAAATGAAATTAGGAACGCTCTTTTTAGAAAATAATTTAATTTTAGCTCCAATGTTACAAGTATCTACGGCACCATTTAGGCGATTTTGTAGGAAGTTCGGTAATATTGGGTTAGTGTGCGTTCCAATGCTTTATACCAAAAGGATTGAAACTCATTCCAGAAGTGTGTTAAGGTATTTGCATAAAATCGAGGAAGAAAGACCAGTAAGTGTACAATTAATTGGTTCAGATTTAGACGCTTTAAAAAGTTCCATCGACTTTCTGGAAAGCTATCAATTCGACGTTTTAGATATTAATGCTGGATGTCCCTCCAGAAGAGCGTTAAAAGCTAAAGAAGGTGGTTATCTTCTCAAGAATCTCGGTATATTGGAAACTTTGCTCAAAGCTTCGGTAAAATATTCTTCACGACCTGTTTCGCTAAAAATGAGAACTGGCTTTAATAATACAAATAATATCGATACAATAGCCGACATTGTGAATCGTTCAGGTATTGAATTCTTAACAATTCATGGAAGAACAGTAAAAGATGGATACTATGGCTCAACCCTTGACCTAAATACTATAAAGAAAATAAAATCATTAGTGAAAATTCCTGTGGTTGGAAATGGAAATATTTATGGAGGATTAACCGCTGAAAAATTCTTAGGATTTACTAATGTTGATGCCCTTATGATTGGAAGAGCTTCAATGGGAAATCCAGAAATCTTTCGACAAATTAATCAATATTTTTCAAAGGGAATAGAGCCTACACACGAAAATAGTATGATTAAAATCAGAAAATACTTCAAATTATACGAGGAATGCGTTGATGAGTTTTTAGATAACGCAATCGATATACCTTTTTCTCATGAGAAATTAAAGCTTATGGAATTAAGGAGAAATGCAATCTGGTTTACAAAAAATTTCCAAAACTCAACTAAATTAAGAACACAAATCTCTAAAGTAAAAGATCTAGAGGAATTAAGAGAATTAATTGCTTGAGTTATTCCACCATAAACATTATTACAAAAGCAAATAAATACAAAAACAGAACTATTCCATCAACTAATATAATAAGATTGAGTATTTGTATGACCATTCCAATTGGAGTTGTAGTTAATTGTTCAAGAGTCCAATAAAGATGACCTGCGATTCCAGAAAGTGTTACAAAGACACTACAACAAATGACTTCAATCATACCAAAAAGAAATACCTTAAAGAGCGTATCATTTTGTTTCTCACTAAGCTTCATCAAGCTGACCTTTACAGTTTTTAAATTACTATTCGAGGTAAATTAATGTAAATCTTTATACTTTTTTAATAATTCTTTTGGTGTAAAAACTCCATCTTCCGTAATAACGCCAGATACCAATCTAAAGGGCGTTATATCGAACGCGTAATTTAAGCATTCAACACCGTTAGGGACGATTTTTACTTTTCCAAGTATGTTTCCTACTTCACTACTATCTCTTTGCTCTATAATAACATCTTTAATTGTTTCTTTAAGCGAGAGTGTAGAAGTTGGAGCAGCAACATAGAAAGGAATTTTATTATCCATTGCAGCTAAAGCTACTAGATAAGTACCAATCTTATTAAACACCGCATCTGATGTAACTCTATCGGTCCCTACAATTACCTTATCCACTTTTCCAAGCATCATCAACAATCCTGATGATGTATCCGAAATCACTTTTACAGGAATATTATCATATTGCAGTTCATAGGCCGTCAATCTAGCGCCTTGTAATCTCGGTCTTGTTTCGTCAGCAATAACGCTGATATTTTTTCCCTCTTCAATTGCTGCTCTAATAGGTGCCAGTGCAGTTCCATATTGAACGGTAGCCAAAGATCCCGCGTTACAATGAGTTAAAACGACATCCCCATCTTTTAGTAGGGAAGCACCATTTTTTCCGATGTTTTTATTAACATTTATATCCTCTTGTGCCATTATTTTTGCCTCTTCAATAACAAGATCGGAAATATTCGAGGGATTATCGGGGAAGTCTTTGATTATCTTGAGGATTCTATTAATTGCCCAAAAAAGGTTAGATGCTGTAGGTCTTGTACTACGTAATAAATCAGCAGCTTCTTCCATTTTAATGAGGAATTTATCTTTTACTAATTCTTTATATTCAATCGTAGCTAACGCCATACCCATTGCAGCTGCTACACCTATTGCCGGGGCACCTCTGATATTCATGACTTTGATAGATTTTGCAACAGACCTAAAATCGTTAAACTCTAAAAACTCAAGTTTATGAGGAAGTTTGGTCTGGTCAATTATCTTGACTTTCATCTTTATATTATCATCTACCCATTCAATTGAAGGAATCATATTAATCTTAAATATTACAAGATTTAAATAATTAAATTAGTAATATTTTTTATCATAACAATTAATTCAATCCTGATGAATTCTCCAATTCCAAATAAATTAATTTTTAAGATTGAAAGAATTATTGAGAGATACAAATTACTATGAAGCATATTTCTCTAATCAAAGACCTTCAAAATCGTTTACCCTGGAATAAGTTTATAAATAATATGGAAAAGGAAGGTTTTTTTAAACTAACACATATTAAAACCTCTAAAGTATTAGAGAGTAAATTTAATTATCATTCTATCCAATCGGGGTATGTGATGCTTGTAGGAAATCTAATTCAAGCAAGCGTTATAAGAGATACATCACATCTACATATTAGACCTTACATTTTGTTTAGACCAAAGGAAGAAAGCCAATTACGAGTTATATTAAAGAATTCACAGAAAATTAATATCCCAATTACATTTGCCGGAGGAAAAACAGGGCTTTCTGGAGGCTATAGTAATTATGGTATAATTATTGATATGGTCGATTTTCAGTCCTATAAAGAACCAATTCGATATGATTTTAAAAAAAATACCGTCCGAGTCAATCAAAATGTTTTAATTTCAGATCTAATTAAATACACACTACTAAGAAGCGATAACAAATTAATCTTTCCCGTCCAACCAGCAAGTTCTCTTAAATTACCTGTGAGAGTAGGAGGACTAATAGCTTCGAACGCAAGTGGAATAACTTCAGGAAAATTAGGTTCTGTCGAAAATTGGGTAGAAACAATTCGGATTATGAAACCAGATGGAACATTGGTTGAAGTTGGTAGAAAAAATCCACTCTTCTTAAAAATTATTGGTGGAAATGGGTATTTTGGGGTGATATTGAGCGCAACTTTCAAATTATACCATCCAGAAACTAACTTAAAACAAGCCATCTTGTATGGTTATAATATCGCCCTTGCTTTTAATGGATTGCAATCTGTCTTAGAGTCAAAAATTTTTCCACTGGTTAGTGAATTTGTAATATCTGACCAAAAACTTCCCGGAAAATTTAATGAACTTGGAGAAGAAAATTCTGAGGATAAACACGCCAAGTGGGCAGTTCTTATTAAAGGTTCTGCAGATTTAGCTGATAAATTTATTGATATTATGAATAAAAAAGCTCTTTGTGATTGGAATATATTAAGCGAAGAAGAGTTTCAAGAATTTCTCCAAGAACGGTCATCTTTTGCTTTATTAATTCAGTCAGAAGATAATACATCAGATTTTATCGCTTTTCCTGGATTTGAAGATATTCTTAGCGAACCAAAACACTTACCTGAAATTATTGAGATGATAAATGATATATTTATTGAGAAAGGCTTTCATAAAGTTATTTTTGGATATGGTCATATTAACTTTAGAAAAGGTCAGGGATTGTTATTACATATGCGCCTACCTGTCCATATTGACTTTTTTTTTAAGGAAAATCAAAAGAAAATGAGATTAATATGTGAAACTGTTTATAGCGTTATTCTTAATCTTAATTCCAAATTCAAAATAAAACACAAGGCCGAACATAGCCCTGGTCCGTTCAAAATATGGTTAGACCCCATATTCAGACGATATCTTAGAGAAAGAGTTAGCGAGGGCGAAGCATTTACGAATCCTCACTTATTGATTTTTGATGAATTATTTATAAGAAAGTTTAAATCTTCGATTAGCGATTTGTCGAATACGGATAATGATGATTTTTTATCCATAGAAGATAAGAAGGATTTATTTATTTCAGCAATGAGATTATATTTGTCAGGCGAATAATTTTAAATTGTGAGAGAAAGAATTAATGTACTAGTTAAATAAGGAAAGTTTAAGTGAAGAATGGATAGTAAATCAAACAATTTCGGTAAAATTATACAATCCCCAATAATTTCTTGTTCTCGTAGGACAGACATACCGGCATTTTTAATGGATTGGGTATTTGATAAAATTCAAGTCGGTTATGTAGATGTTGTTAATCCGTTCAATCGAAAGCAAGTGTCTAGAATATCACTTAAAAATAAGGATGTAAGGTGTTGGGTATGGTGGAGCAAGAATTTTGAAAATTGGATAACGATGTACGAAAAACATCCGCAAGTATTTAAATCTTATAAGGGACATTATTTTCAATTTACTATTAACTCTCCTTCTGAATTAGAGCAGAATCTTAAGATTTCCTTAGAAAAAAGATTTTCTCAGTTAGATTGTTTGATCAAAGAGTTTGGATCAAACGCTATAAGTTTTCGATTTGACCCTATCATTATATACAAAAGAAAGGATGAAAAAAGAATAAGTAGTAATCTAGATAAATTCGAATATATTATAGAGAGTATTTCTGCCCTTGGATTGAAGGAAATGATATTTTCCTTTGCGACGATCTATTCAAAAGTGAATAATCGTATGCAAAAGAGAGGTTATATCCCCGTTGACCCACCTTTAAACAAGAAAAAGGAAATTCTAAACTCTCTATTAGAAATTTGTAATAAATACGACATGCAAATGGAAGCCTGTTGTCAACCAGATTTGATTGATAATAAGGGAATAAAGCAAGCTCATTGTATAGATGCCAATAAAATTGAGAGATTAATTGGAGAAAAAATTCAGAAAAGTAAAGATACAGGGCAAAGAAAGGGTTGTGGCTGTTTTAAATCTAAAGATATTGGAGGGTATTCAGGTATATTTAGATGTAAGCATAATTGTAGTTATTGTTATGCATCACCTGCAAAGAAATAGACTAATGTCTATTAGCATTTACATTGGATACATAGACTAATAAAATTTAACCTACTATTTATGTTGTTTTTAAAAAAAAATGTAGTAAAACATACACTATTTAGTTCTATAGGCTTCCTAATTCTATTTATATAATCTATTTTTTTAATTTTGGACAGAAATGTTTAAATAGAAAGGAAAAAAAATTTAACATTGCATATCTTTACAAAAATGTAAAGGAATTTAGCAGAAATCTATAATAATTTTAAAAAAAAAAAGAGAGAATATAATGAGAAGAAATAACTTAAAAATATTAATCTTAATAGTATGTCTAATATTTAGTGTTTGTGGATTTATTTCTCCAGTAATTGGAAATCCTCTTGTTACATCTCGGACTTATACTCTTGATGCAGATTTCGATGAGGGTGTTCTTGTTGGAGTAGAACATGATACGGTAAACGATCAACTACAGCTCTCTAAGGAACATGTAACGCTACCCTTTATTTGGATTCCTAATAATCAAGGTACAGTTTCTAAAGTAAATACTGAAACGGGTGAGGAATTAGGACGATATTGGGTCTCTCCCGATCCAGACCATCCTTATTTTCCAGGTAAAACAGCGAGTCCTTCTAGAACTACGGTAGATCTCCAAGGAAATTGTTGGGTTGGATGTAGGGATGCTGGTACTGTGGTTAAGATAGGTCTTTTTGAAGGTGGTATTTGGGATGATAGAAATGGAGATGGAGTATGTCAAACTTCACAAGATGAGAATAACGATGGAAATATCAGCGATGATGAACTACTCCCATGGGGAGAGGACGAATGTGTTCTTTTCGAGGTTAACTTATTTCAAGGCTATACGGGCACACATGTACCAGGAACCTATCCCGGTCCGTATGATATAGAACATTGGAGAACTTCTCCAAGGGGATTAGCTATTGATGCGGATAATAATCTTTGGGCGGGAACTTGTCCTGGTACTCCAGCGTACTTAACTTCTTATCCATGTACCTACTATTATATTGATGGAGAAACAGGTGATATTAAGAAACAAGAATTAATGAGTGGTCATGCTGCTTATGGTGCGGTAATTGATGAAAATGGTATCCTTTGGTCATCTCATCGACCAACAGGAACGGGGGTAATACCTTTTCTTGTAAGATTCGATCCGTCAACTTTAGCACAAGAACGGATATATTTACAAAATCGTTTAACTTATGGTTTAGGGCTAGATTATTTAGGTCAACTTTTTGTTTCAGGATGGAGCTATAATGAACTACACAGAGTAAATATTAATCGTTTATCAGGAACATCATTCCCACAATCATCCTTAGGTGAATGGACCAAAGGAGGACCTTCTTCGGTTAGAGGTGTAGCATGCACTGGTGATAATGATGTTTGGTTAGCATCGTCTGGTAGTAATAAAGCTTATAGGTATGATAATAATGGAAATCTTAAAACATCAATTTATGTTGGTATTGTTCCAACTGGAGTCGCAATTGACGCTGCTGGTAAAGTTTGGGTCTGTAATGATGGTGATGAATTCATTAAAAGAATTGATCCAGCTACTAATGCAATTGATCTGGAAAAAGAAATTATTGGAAGTAATGGTCATTATAGTTATAGCGATATGACTGGGATCATGGCACGAACAATCACTACCCGGATAGGAACATGGACAGTTAATTTTAACAGTGAAGAAGCTGATACACCCTGGGGAACGATTTCTTGGAACAGTTTAGAATCTGAAGGAACTCCTATAATAATAAAGGTAAGGAGTTCAAACGATCAAACAAGCTGGTCGAGCTGGGAAGAAGCGTTCAATGGTGATCAACTAAGCTCAACACCAGACGGTCAATATCTCCAAATTGAAACAACCCTACAGACAGATGAAGATGAAGTTTCGCCAATTCTTTATGATCTTACAGTTGAAATTGGTAACTTACCTCCTGTAGCTGAAGCTGGAGGCCCTTATGTAGGATATGAAGGTTCTGAAGTAATTTTTGATGCTTCTGGCTCCTCGGATCCAGACGGAACAATAATTTTATATGAATGGGATTTTGATGAAGATGGTGTCTACGAGGAGAGTTCTATCTCACCCACAAAAGTGTTTACATGGAATGATGATCATCTTGGTGCTGTTAATTTGAGGGTTACTGATGATGAGGGAGCAAGTAGTACAGATACAGTAGAAGTCATAATACATAATGTTGCTCCGATAGTAACTATTGACAATATTGAACAGATACAAAAATTCGAGCTTGAAGAGTCAACTTTTATAATGCGGGATTTTATTAAATTTACAGGCATGGCTTATGATCCTGGTAGTGATGATCTCATATTTATTTGGGATTGGGGTGATGGTACAGACTCAACTGTGACCACATATATTAATGATGAATCAAGTTATCCGGTAGAGATCGAAGAAATTGTGGAGCATACTTATAATGAAACTGGTGAATATACAATCACACTCACTGTTGAGGATGATGATGGCGGTATTGGAACAGATGAATCAATAATTACAATCTGGGGACCAAAGGATCTAAAAAAAGCTGTAATTTTAGAACTAGAATCGGCTAAAACCGGTTTCCGATGTAAAGACTTCAAAATAAATTTAGCAATTAAACAAATCGAAAAAAGTCTTAATGAAAAGTATTGGATTGATTTAACACATTTAGATTCTAGATATGGCATTATAGTATTTATACATGAACTTATTGCAACATCTCTCATGGAAAGAAGTTTAAATATATCTCAATTTGAATCAGTGATATTGAAATTAATGAAAGCTGATGAATTACTCGCTAAAATAGCTCTAGAAGATGCTGAGAATACACCCGTGAAAAATCCAGAATTCCAGGAAAAAATAGATTGTTATTTGGCGAAAGCTTATTACCAGATGATTAAAGCAACTGAAAGTGTTGAAAGTGAGTTATATAAATCAGCAATACTCCATTATATGCTTGCATGGGGGTATGCTCAATCCGTTATAAAATGGGCAAATAAAGAATGTTTGTGTTGCTGCTATTAATAGAGACTATAAAAATAACAATGAATGTCAACTAAAAATAATACAAATTGAAATTTTAACATTTTAGTTCCAGGACTCAAGCCACCAGAATAAAATAAATATACAAATTTCTTTTTTTTTTACTAAATTTTTTACTAAATAAAAACCTAATAATATTATACAATTCTAATTATTTTAAGTTTAGAAATATCAAAACCTATAATTCTAATGAATTATGACTTTAGAACAAAATATTGAAGAAATGTTGCTCGAGGGTGGAGCAAAAAAAGTCGGATTTGCTACGCTCGAAACTATGGCTGGCGGACCAATAGGAGCGGATATTACATATTTGCTTCCCGAAGCTCAGTCAGCGATTAGTTTTTACGTACCCTTCGATAAAGAGATGATATTAAAATATTTAGGAAAGGAAAATCCTAGCATTCGTGGAATACATGAAGAAGAGAATATCAATATCCATAGAATAATATGGAATCTATCTCAACACGTTAAGCGTTGGTTAATCGAACAGGGCTATAAAGCTATTTCCGTTTTTCCCAATAATCAATATAGAACGGATATCCCAGGATGGCAAGTGACACTACCCCCCGAACTTTCGTTAAGATATCTGGCCGTTCGATCTGGAGTGGCATCGTTTGGTTGGTCAGGGAATGTCGGCACAAAGGAGCATGGGACCGCCATTATTCTAGGAGGTATCGTTACTAATGCAAAACTTGAACCGACAGATCCCATACCTGAATCAGAATCATTTTGTGATGAGTGTAAAATCTGCACAAAAGTCTGTGCTTATCAAATGTTCTCACCTACAGAAGAAACTGTTGTAACAATCGGGGGTAATACATTTAATTACTCTAAGAGGATGAATAAAATGCGCTGTTTTCTTACATGTGGTGGATCTAATGGATTACATTCTTCGGGTAAATTTTCCACCTGGTCTCCCGGACGTTATGATTACCCTGAAAACGATATAGAAGTAGGCCGCCTTATGTCTCTTGCAATGACAAGTCAAAAGAAAAGACCTCCCATTAAAGATTGTTCAAACGGATATCAACCAGCGTCTTATGGTGGAATGGGTACTATCCAACTCACTTGTGGAAATTGCCAGTTTGTCTGTGCCGGTAATCCTAAGGAAACAGCACAAAGATACAAAATATTAGTTAATTCGGGATGCGTGATTCAAAATGAAGATGGCAGGCTTGAAGTATATCCTCCAGATAAAGCAAAAGAAGTGTTTGAGTCGATGCCCATTAAAAATCAACATTTATATTATAAAGATTATAAGAGAAAAATGAAGAAATTAAAAAAAGAGGTTTAAAATAATTAAAATTTTGGTATGTTATTTCTCTAATACGGGAAATACAGAAAAAGTAGCTAAAAGTATTTTAGAAGGGTTAGAAGATAAGGACGTAGAGATTTTAAAAATCGAGGACACAGATCCTTTAAGCTTGAAGAATTACGATCTTGTCGTATTAGGTTCAGGTATATATGCTGGGAAGTTACACAAAAAAGTAACAGATTTTATGACGAATGTAAATGAATACCCCCCAAAATTTGCGTTTTTCAACACTCATCAGAGCCCCACTGGTTATCAGAAAGCTTTTAGAAGAATCAAGAACACAATTGAGGAAAACAATTCGAAAGTAATAGGAGAATTCGACTGCATAGGTGAAAATCTTGGCATTCCAAAGGAAACAACCCTCAAAATGTTAGAAAAGCTCCCTCCAGAAGAAAAGAAAAAGCAGGAAGCTTATTTAGAAAAAACGGCCGGTCGACCTAATATACAAGATCTTGAAAATGCAAAATCATTTGGAAAGTCTCTTATCAAATAAACTATTCGTTTTTTTTACTTAATAATATCTTTTAAGGGTATTAATTCATCTACAACTTTAAGTTATGGTTATCATGAACGAAAAAATGAATGTATTGTTTATTATAACGGACCAACATAGGGCCGATCACATGAGCTGTGTGGGTAATCCAATTCTAAAAACACCGAATTTGGATAAATTAGCAAGTGAAGGTGTGCGATTCACTTCGGCTTATGTTGCCAATCCCATTTGCATGCCAAATCGGGCGAGTATTTTTACCGGATTATATCCTAACATGCATGGTATCCGAACGGCAGGCATGAACATGCCTGAAAGTACTCCCACATTTACAGAAACCCTACGGGAAGATGGATATCACACAGTGGAAGCCGGAAAAATTCACTTGAACTGGTCCGTTCGACCATTTGATAAAAACGCAAAATCTAATGAAAGCGCCAAAAACTGGATACATAAAGATAGTAGACCTCAACTCCCTTTACCATACTATGGATTCGACGAAGTTGATTTAATTGTAGGACATGGCGATATTTGTGGTGGACATTATATGGATTGGTTGGAAGAGAAAGGACCTGAGTACATTCCAATAATAAGAAAAAAAACTAAAACATTCTTTGGGAAAACTTCTTATAGAACAGAAATCCCTGAAGAATTATATTCTACTGCATATATTAACGAGCGTGCTTTAGCGTTTATTGAGAGATATGCTAAAGGAGATTACGGGGATAAGCCGTTTTTTCTAAATATCTCTTATCCTGATCCGCATCATCCTGTCTGTCCTCCCGGAAAGTATTTTGACATGTACAAGGCAGAAGATATGGTACTTCCAGCGAATTTTAACGATATTGAGAGTGTTAAAGAGCATAAATTCATAAAACCTTTGTTGAACAATCCATTTTTTAGGGGAATGGTATTACGTATTACCACCGAAAAAGAAGCTAGAGATTTCATTGCTGCCACCTACGGTTCTATAGCAATGTTAGATAATAGCATTGGTCAAATATTAGCCGTTTTAGAGAAGCTAGGCCTTGCCGACAACACGATGGTTATTTATACGAGCGACCACGGAGACATGATGGGCGAGCACGGGATGATATTAAAGGGGCCTTGTCCTTATAACGGCATATTAAACATTCCAATGATTTGGAAAGTTCCTGGCATTACCCAACCAGCTATAACAGATTCGTTAGCGAGTTCGATCGATATTTCTAAAACAATCCTGAAATTATTGAAAATACCTGAAAAGTTTCATCCTCCCGACATACAAGGTGTCGATTTAACGCCGATTTTAGAAGATCCATCTAAGAAAGTACGGGATCATTGCTTAGTTGAGCACGATGAAGAAATAGAGATGTTTAAAATTAAGATCAGGGTTCGACACCTCATAACGGAAGGCTATAAATTAACTGTTTATAATGGATTGAAAGAATACGGAGATCTTTTCGATCGCAAAAATGATCCTGAAGAAATGAATAATTTATGGTTTGATGAGAAACATCAAATGTTACGATATGAATTAATGGAACAATTATTTCATGTGAATTTAAATGCTCAGAGTCGTTATCCTAAAAGAGAAGCCATATCCTAAAAAATTTGAAATTATTAATTAAATAAAATCATGATTAGTCAAGATAAAATACTTAAAGATGGAAAGCTTCATATTTTTTTACTAGGTTCTGGAGGTCCTTTAAACAATAACACCAGAGTAACTTCTAGTATCGCTGTTATTGGTAATGGAGAATTTATTCTTTTTGATGTCGGCCCAGGAACATTCAGAAATGCAGATGTAATGAGGCTTCCAATAGCAAATTTAAGTGCAATTTTTCTCACACATTTTCATTCTGATCATATTGGAGACCTTGGGGAAGCAAATATGCTCTCGTGGGTTAATGGAAGAAACAAGCCTTTGGAGGTTTATGGACCTATGGGTATTGAAAAAGTAGTTAATGGATTTATAATGGCTTACGAATTAGATACAGAATACAGAATTGCGCATCATGGAAGTGATATTCTTCAACCAGAATTTAGCAAACTAATGAGTAAACCTATTTTAATTGAGAATTATAATGACAGAAAATTATGTTTTGATAGAAATGAACTAAAGATTTATGCATTTGAGGTTGATCATTCTCCCGTTAAACCTGCATTTGGGTATCGAATTGAATATAAGGGAAATGTTGTAGTCATTACTGGTGATACAATAAAAACTGAGAATCTAGTTAAACATAGTCAAAATACGGATTTACTTTTCTGTGAGGCGATCTCATATGAAATGTTGAATAACATAATTACAGGAGCAAATAAACTAAAGCTGACACGATATGTAAGAATATTAACTGACATCAAAAATTATCATATGGAACCCATAACAGCTGCTAAACTTGCAAAAGAAGCAAAAGCAAAAAAACTTGTTATTATCCATATTACTCCACCTTTAACTAATGAATTTGCCGAAAAAATGTACTTAAAAGGCGTTGATGGTATTTTTGATGGTGAGGTTATTCTTGGATCAGATTGTATGAAATTTAAGCTTGATCCGAAAAAAGAGCTTTCATAGAAGATAAATCAAAAAAGTGATATGAATGAAAGATTTGGAAAAATATAAAATCATGGGACAAGAGTTAATAGATAAATTGAAACTCCGAACATTCCCAGTCGCCGTTAAAATGATACTCCCGGGTGAAGATGTCTCTCCAAACGCTCTTCGACCACACGAAGTATTTGGTCGAGAAGTTCCAGCTTGCATGACTTATACATGGTGTCGGCGCTCAGGATTCTCATTTTTTTTACAAGGTAACGATATCGCCTGCAAGCCAGCGTCTATAAAATATTTTGGTCTGGAAAAAACTGCAGATCCCGACGATGTTTACAAAGCATGGGATCGGAAAGCGAGATATAAGAGAAATACAGAAGCAGAGAAGAAGTCTCGGATGTCAGATGTATGTTTAGAATTTGGAGAAATTCAAGGGTTTGTAGTGTCACCCTTAAATCTAACAATTGTTAAACCGGATTTAGTTATGATATATACTTCACCTGTAAACCTATCTCACTTGATATTATCAGCAACCTACGAGGGAGATTGCATTATGAGTTATTTTAACGGAATGGAATCTTCTTGTAAGGAAGGAATCGTCCGAACTTATAAAACCAATAAGTGTCAAGTTGTTTCACCTGGTATGGGAGATCGAGTAATGGCAGCTGTTCAAGACCATGAAATAATTTTCTCATTACCCGAATCCAAGTTAGAAATGGTTCTCAATAATTTATTTCTCGCTGGTAAAAAGATAAATCCTGAACCTTTTGGCATCCCTCATTTAAATCCTACTATATCGTCAGGCACGGTATACGGAAAACCCGCAGAGGCAGGAGTTTGGAACTATTTGAGAAAAAGAATTAAAAAGTAAAATATTAATCAAATTCATCGACAAGAGTAAAAATAGGCGCATCAGAATAATGAGTGAAAATTTGAACATTTTGTTAATAATTACTGATCAACAGCGTACGGATCAATCACTCTCGATGAGAATAAATTCATCGAGGAACAGCTTAGAGAAATAATATATCTTCGACCACGCTTACCTAAAAGAGCCGTATATAACTGATACTTTTTCATTTTGGTTTACAATCAGAAATATATTTGTGTAATTCCCAAAAAGGAGGGAGTACGCCTAATTCGGCGAATATATCGTAGAAACAAAATGATTCCCATAAATCGATAACTTTCCCTTCCGATACATATATTATAGCGGCTACTTCGAACTCTACTATTTTATTGGTGGGTTGAAAACCCCAACCTGTCCCTTATGAGTTCCAGTTGCTTTATAACGAACCCAGACTTTGTTTTCTTCACCCTTGATCTCAATAATTTCATGCTTTAAATCAGGAAAAATTGAGTGAAAATGCAGTATTTCATGTTTGATCAATTCTGGACCCTTCTTATCTGTGTAAATCCACTCAGGTTTGTAATTAGAATCAACAAGTATATCAGCAAGACTTAAATCGGGTTTACTCCACATATCTATAATCCATTTTTTAGCAATACTTTCAGTTTCTTCAATCTTCATGTTAAAACTCAACAAATGTCATTATCTTAAATAAATAATATCACCTAAAATTAATAAAAAAACCTAAAGAAACTTAAAAAAAGAATAAATTGAATGTTATTAAGAAATTTTTTGAGTCTTCTTTACTTGTTTTATTTCAATTAACTTCTCTTTATTGTGTATGAAATAGCCTCCAACGGATCTCGCGAGTTCTTCAACTTCTTCCTTATGAGCATATAACGCACAAGGAACTCCCTCAGTTTCTAATAAATGCTCATTTTCCCTAATTTTTTTAAAGAATTGACTTTTCAGTCCTTCTTCTAATGTGGATGTTTTTAAATTGTGAGTTGCGATATTAGAAACAGGACATGGAGTTAAATCTCCTGAGGGTGTAATATGTGCAAAACCTCGACCGGCAGACACGCAACCACCTAGAAGTTCTTCATCTCCAGGAGAATGAATTAAATATATTTTCTTATTTGCTCGATACTCTAGTATCTTTGCTCTAAATAATTTTCTTTCTTGTTCAGTTAGCATAAGGGAAGATGTTATATCCTTTTTTGAGGGAATATATTCTAAAAAGAACCCAATACGAATCCCTTTTTTAATCAGTGAATCAATTAGTTGCGGATTCATCCAGTGTTCGTAGTTTAAACCATTAATAGTAACCGAGATGCCATTTAATACTCCAATTTTGTTTAAACGCTTTAATGTATCTAAAGCTTTTTCATAGACGCCTACACCCCGCCTAAAATCAGTTGCTTCGCGATCTCCTTCTAAGCTTACTATCACTCCAGTGTTTTTGAGCTTTTTTAATCTCTTAAAATCATTTTCTCTTATAGCGGTGCCATTTGTGAAAATTAAAAATAATCGATCACTAAATTCTTTGCTCAACTCTAATAACCCCGGAAATAGGAAAGGTTCTCCTCCAGCTATTATATAAGCAAAAACACCTAAATCATTTGCTTCTTTGATAATGCTCCTCCACTCTTCGATATTTAACTGTAACTTCGATTCTATATCTAAAGTACCAGCTGCAGCGGCATAGCAACCAGCACAATGGAGATTACATTGCTTAGTAATGCTTAAAATCATAAAGGGGGGAACTAGATAGCCCTCTGCTTTAGCTTTACTTCTCAATTCCTTTGAATTCTTAAAAGAGGATACTAATTTCTTGAATATGAACAGATATTTAGGATGACGAAGAATCCATGGAGCGAACACTTTTGCCATATTATGGTCGACAAGTTTAAGGGTTGATTTTATTCTCATTTTCTTTTATTTCTTGTTTTATCCTTATACTAGTAGAATTACTATTGAGAAGTAGCATAAAACATATATTTGTTTAATAGTCCAATTTTTAAAACAAAATATAGGAGAATAAATAGTATTAATTTTTTTAAGAATCTTATTTCCATGTTTCTTTAAATACTCTTAATAAATTAGCGTGTGAAATTTTTTCAATATCTTGTTTACTATATCCATTTTTAAGGAGATATTCCCACAGTTGGGGATATGTAGAACAATCTTTAACACAGGTTGGCATATCAGCCCCATCGAAGTCTGAACCAATAGCAACTGTATTGATGCTAGCAACATCAACAATATGATCGATGTGATTTTTAATCGAATCAAAACCAAGGTTGTAATCGTACATATTTGGTTTAATAGCATTTAGAAAAATCATAGCAAAATTTATTCCAATAGTTCCTCGGTTTTCGTGAATTACCTTGATTTGATCATCAGTTAAGTTTCTTGGGTGATCTACTATCACACGAGCATTAGAATGAGTAGCAAAAAGGGGCTTTTCTGTGACTTCAATGACATCCCAAAACGATGGATCGTTTAGGTGGGAAACATCTACAGTTATTCCAAGCGATTGTGCTTCAGCAACTAATTCTCTTCCCTTTTCTGTTAAGCCACTTTTATTTTGAGATCCTGTAAACATTGCTGCTGATGCAAAATTATTAATCCCTGACCAAATTAAGCCTAGAGATCGTAATCCAAGATGATAACTAATTCTTAAAAGGCGAAGATTGTTATCAATTCCTCCAGCACCTTCAAAGTGCAGAATAGCTCCTCTTTTTCCAGAAGACTTTACTTTATCAAAATCATCAAATCTTTTTATTTGTTCTAAGTTATTCTTAGGATTAGAAACAAATTTAAACCACAAGTCGAGCTTTTTTAAAATACGGTTTTGAGTGGATGCAGGATAAATCGCAAATAAAGCAGCCTGTACGTTCCCTACTTCCATGCGATATCGATCATAATGACCAATTTCAGAACGGATGGAGAAGTCTCGCTTATCTTTTGGAAGCTGATAAACAGTATCAACATGACCATCAATAACAGAATTGTTAAAATTATTATTCAATTTTGAAAACCTATATTTTAATTAGATATAAAAAAAATAAGTCTTGACATTATCAATTTTTTTATTGTTAGATAAGGTTTTCAATTCTATTGAATTCTAATATCAAGTTTTTAAATCACGAATATTAAATCCTTTAGAGAAGTAAGTCAAATAAAAAATAAGGAATTTATTAATAATAAAAATAATTAAGGAGGGGTTCCTTCTGAATCCCATCCTCTTAGATCATAATATTTCGGGAGCAATTCATCTAATGGTGGAATATTTTGTTTTGTACCCCCTTTACTAAGAGGATTAAAGAATCTAGGCCCGAGCGTATCATCTTTCTTGTTAATTCCACAATCAATATTAAATTTTCGCTTCAAGTTGAATATTCTTTCGCCAGCTTGGACCCAACTTTTAACGGTATAAGATCGCCCGGTAATCGCGTTTAAAGATTGAACCCACGGTATTATTTGATTAACATACCAAAAGCCAAAAATACATCCACCACATGCTGAATATGCTTCACTAGAATCCTGAATTTTAACAACAGCGTTAACAACATCATCGGTTCCAAATCGCTCAACTTTTTCATCCAATCCAATGTCAATTTTCTGATTTGCCATTGAAGATAAATGCATTGGTTCATAGCAATGATACGCACCGCGAGAAGATGTTGCATAATCCAAAGCGGTCATATTATTACATCTGGGTTCATGAGCTGGAACTTCAAGACCCTTACCGTGTGTTTCAAGATCCGCCGGTAAGTTTCTTTTTCGACAAAATATCCTAACTCCTTCAGCTAGATCATCACCGACCCCTTCTCGCATAGCAATCATTCGAAATATTTTTTCAATTGCCGTAATTGCACCCCAAATTTGATATTCGCTAGGATTTTCAGGATCGGGATTAAATCCAATTTCTTTAAGGTCGAGATCAATCAATTTTCGTTCTGTAGCTTCAAGAAATGCTCCAATGGTGCTTCCAAGTGAAATAGTATCAATTCCAAGATCATTTAAAATTCCATTCCATTTAATTAGGACATCTAAATCGTCAACCATTAGGAGGGCTCCCATCATTCCAAGAGTTTCATATTCAGGCCATGCAACCATTTGACCTTCGAAATTTATAAATGCCCTACAGGCAACAGGACAATTGAAACACGCGTAGTGTTTTATCTTATATTTTTCTTGTAAGGCATAATATCCAATTTTTTTAGTGCCAGGCCATCTACTTAAGGAATAATTTTTAATAGGCACATCTCCCATGCTTACATAATTATCCATATGAGCGAGTGTCCCAGTTTCTTTCATTACATTAGCCAATGGGTCTTCTT
>JAGXNP010000036.1 GCA_019894885.1 Promethearchaeota archaeon
GTGAAGTGTTGTAGGAAAGCCAATCTCAGATTGATATACACCCATCCTATTTAATAAGATGTTTAATACAGTTTTCTCCAACTTAGCTAAGCCTAAACGGCTTGTTTGAACCCCATCTCTGTTGGTGACATCCAAGAGATATATTCGGCTGTCCATTATTCTAAATTTGGTGTATTTAAGGTAATAATAATATGATCCAAAGGACACTAATAAGGTTATTGAAAAAGTTTTACAGTTTTCTCTATTTATATGTATTAAAGAATTATAAATTTTATATAATTAATGAATATTTTTCAGTTAAATCTACTTTAATTGTAAAATCGTTTAAGAAAAAAGTTTAAAAAACTCAAGTAAATAAAAATTATCTAAACTAAAAGAAAAAAATTATTATTGCATATTTTGAATTTTTAAATGGGTAGTCATTCCCGTAATACTATCAATAACTATTATTACATATCCCAAATTACTTATAACAATAATATAAAGAAGCTACCAGAAAGGTTAGTATCTATGGAGAAAAAAAAAGTTGTTATTATTGGAGCTTTAGGAATGGATTTCCACATATTTAACACTGTTTTTCGAGAAAATGAAGAATACGAAGTTATCGCGTTCACTATCGCTGGAGAACAAAATGTTGGCACTACAGAAGAGACCCAAAGGAAATATCCGACGGAATTAGCAGGTAAGTTATATCCAAAAGGCATACCTATGCTTCCCGAAGAACATCTTGAAGAAATAATAAAACATCATCAGATAGATGAGGTGGTGTTTGCGTATTCTGATGTTTCTCACGAAGAAGTAATGCATAAAGCTTCTCGAGTCTTATCTGCTGGGGCAAATTATCGATTAATTTCTGGAAAGTTTACCCAAATAAAATCAAATAAACCAGTAGTGGCTATATGTGCTGTTAGAACAGGGTGTGGTAAAAGCCAAGTCTCTAGGGCAACATATCGGTATTTAATGAGTAAAGGTTTTAAAGTTGTAGCCGTTAGAGAACCAATGCCTTATGGAGATTTAATAAAACAAAATGTTATGCGTTTTGAAAAATACGAAGATTTAGATAAATACGAGTGTACGATTGAAGAGCGAGAAGAATACGAACCTTATATTGAACAGGGACTTGTGATTTATTCTGGAGTGGACTACGAAAAAATCGTCAGACAGGCAGAAAAAGAAGCAGATGTTATAATTTTCGACGGTGGAAACAACGAACTTTCGTTTTATGTTCCAGATTTACTCTTTATCGTAGTAGATCCATTGAGACCTGGACACGAAATGAAATATCATCCCGGTGAAGTGAACGCTCGATCAGCTGACGCGTTTGTAATCAATAAGATGAATAACGCAAAAGCAGAAGATGTAAAAATTGTTGAAGCTAATCTAAACGAGTTAAATCCTCTTGCGACTAAAATATATACCAATTCGGTCGTAACTATCGAAGGAAATCACGATTTAAGGGGCAAAAAGGTGATTGTAGTCGAAGATGGACCAACATTAACTCACGGAAGTATGTCTTATGGCGCAGGATTTGTCGCGGCAACCAATAGTGGTGCTATTATCATCGATCCTAAGCCTTACATAACAGGGACAATGAAAAAATTATTTGAAGAATTTCCGCAGATCACACAGATAGTTCCTGCTATGGGGTATAACGACCAACAGATTAAAGATATGGAAGAAACTCTAAATAAAGCTGAATGCGAAATTATAATTGATGGCAGCCCGATTGATCTTGAAAAATTAATTAATAGCAATAAACCTATTGTTAGAGTTTCATACGATATTGAACCCGTTAACAGTCCAACAATCGAAGAAACTTTAGACACGTTTATTGAGAAATTTTTAAAATAGCATTTTTTGTAGTTTTTTAAAGGTAGATTATTCTAATAATCAATAAATCCCTTTTTCATTGGCATTTATTTTTGTAAATAGGTGGTTAATAGATTGATATTAGCAGAAAAAAAATTTGAAATTCGCGAAGTCCAAAAAGGATACGCTAATAGAACGCTCTACATTAATCTCACCAATAACGAGGTTCAGATAAAACCAGTTACCGATGGAATGAAAGAGAATTTTATCGGAGGAAAGGGTTTTGATCTTTGGCTCATGTGGAATGGGCTCCCGCAAGATAAAATTGTTAAATGGAACGATCCTGAAAACGAAATTTGCATCTCTTCGGGACCTTTAGGTGGGAATATCTTTTATCCAGGATCTGGAAAATCAATAGTTACAACAGTATCCCCCTTAACAGATATTATTGTTGATTCTAATGTAGGAGGATATTTCGGTCCGTATTTAAAATTCTCAGGATTTGATGCGCTTGAAATTCAAGGGAAAGCCCAAAAAGAAGTTGTTGTATATATAGATGGCGTAGAGGGCTTTGTTCAAATCAAAGAAGTTGAAGAATCAGAAAGTTTATCTAATTACTCTCATGAATTGACCCAGCAACTTACTGAGGTATACGCACAAGATGAGCGTGAAAAACAACGAATTTCTGTAGTGAGCACGGGTCCTGCCGCAAAGTATACCAATTGGGGGTTGTTAAACTTCTCATGGTATGTTCCTGGTCGAAAATGGGCATCTAGCAAACAAGCTGGACGAGGGGGAATTGGTACCGTTTTCGTTGATAAAAATATTAAAGCATTAGTTTGTCGAACTCCAAAAGTTACCGTTGTTTCAAACAATCCAGCTAATTTGGAAGAAGCGAGAAAAATTGGGATCGCGCACACCCAAGAAATAATTAAACTCGATCCGGTTCAGAATGAGATGCGTAGAGTTGGGACTGGACACCTCCCAGACATCATGAATGTTACAGATCTCTTACCAACAGAGAATTATCGTTTCGGAGGTCATCGAGAAATTCGAGGGAAAGACATTCCTTACAATAGAGAGATCATGAGAAGTATATACTCTGGAAAGGAGGGAGGAGACGGATGTTGGATTGGATGCACTGTTAGCTGTTCTCATTATTCAGAGGGATACGAAGTTCGAACAGGTCCTTTCAAAGGACAAAAATTAATCGTTGATGGTCCAGAATATGAGACTATAGCAGGATGTGGCTCAAATTGGGGCGTATGGGATCCAAAATGGGTTTTAGAAGTAAATTTCTATTGTGATACTTATGGTGTAGATACTATTTCAGTTGGTACCGGAATAGCGTTTGTTATGGAGTGTTATGAAGCCGGAATTTTAAATAAGGAAAGAACCGGAGGGTTGGAATTAACTTTCGGAAGCGCCGAAGCTGCAGTCGAGTTGATTCATCAAATGGCTAAAGGCGTAGGATTTGGATTAATCGTAGGAAAGGGAATTAAATTCATGAAAAAATATTTTGTTGAGAAATATGGAGCAGATCCACACTTTGTTCAAGATATCGGTATGGAACACAAGGGTTTAGAGTTTTCTGAGTATGTAACCAAAGAATCGTTGGCACAACAAGGCGGGTATGGATTAACAAATAAGGGACCGCAACACGATGAAGCTTGGCTTATCTTTGATGATGTAATTCGAAACTCAATTCCAACTTTCGAAGATAAAGCTAAAGCTCTAAAGTATTTCCCAGTATGGAGAACTTGGTTTGGTTTATGTGGTTTATGTAAGCTCCCTTGGAACGATATCCAACCAGAGAGCCAAAGAGACTACCCGATTAAAGATCCAATAACGGGAGAGTTAGTCCGAGCTAAAATTCCTGATCACCAAAAATGGTATGCCGATTATTTCTCCGCAGTGACAGGACGAGAATCGACTATAGACGATCTCCTCTTGATGTCGGAAAGAGTTTATACCTTTCAAAGGATATTTAACATTAGAATGGGTAAAGGGCTTCGAGAACACGATTCAAATTTACCTTATAGGGCTGTAGGGCCAGTTACGCCTATCGAATACGAAAGTCGTGCTGAAAGGTATGACAATCAGTTAAAAGAGATGAAAATAGAAATTGATGGTAAATCCACTGAAGAAAAGATTAAAATACTCCGTAAATATCGAGAGGAACGCTACGAAAAGCTCCAAGATGCGGTTTACTTTGAACGGGGTTGGAATAAAAACGGTTGCCCTACTATAGAGACTGTAAAAAAGTTAGGAATCGATTTTCATAAAATAATTGATATTATAGCTCCTTATCAATAGTATCTATAAAAACAAATTATTTAACATGATTCTTGATGGAAAACATAACTAAACACCCCATTCTGGAAATTCCCGATAAGAAAAATATTGAATTTAAGTTTCACGGGAAACCTCTATACGGATTTGAAGGGATGGTTATATCTTCTGCTCTGTTTTTAAATAAAATTAAAATTTTTGGTCATCATGTAAAAGATGACAGCCCTCAGGGACTATTTTGTGCGAATGGCCAGTGTTCCCAGTGTAATGTAATCGCCAATGGAGTTCCAGTTAAAGCGTGTATGACACCATTAACTGAAGGTATGATGATCGAGAGGTGTAATGGGTTGCCTGAATTACCTTCGGAAGATGTTCGTGTTGAAGTTAGAGATATAAATATAATAAATACTGATGTTCTCGTTATAGGTGGAGGTCCTGCAGGACTTTCTGCTACAAAAGTTTTAGGAGAAAGTAATATTGATGTTATTTTAGTTGACGATAAATCTAAATTAGGAGGCAAGTTAGTACTTCAAACTCATAAGTTTTTCGGTTCTCAAAAAGATGTATATGCGGGCACACGCGGTATAGAGATAGGAAAAATACTTGGCGATGTAGTATCAAATCTTAAATCAGTAAAGATTTGGGTCAATAGTATAGCTATCGCAATTTTTAGTGATGGCTTAGTTGGAATTATTAAAGATATGGACAAATATGTTTTGATTAATCCTAAGTACTTATTAATTGCAGCTGGCGCAAGAGAAAAGATGCTTGTATTTCCCGGTAACACACTTCCTGGAGTTTATGGCGCTGGTGCTTTTCAAACCTTAGTAAATCGAGATTTGATAAAAGCAGCAGAAAATGTATTCATTATTGGAGGAGGTAATGTCGGATTAATAGCAGGATATCATGCAATACAAGCTGGGATAAATGTTGTAGGTTTAGTTGAAGCTTTATCTCAATGTGGAGGATATAAAGTTCATGAAGACAAATTAAGACGGTTAGGTGTTCCTATCTATACGAACCATACGGTGATATCTGCAAACGGACAAGATAAACTTGAATCCATTACTATTGGGAAGCTAACGGATAGCTGGGATATTGAACCCGGCTCCGAAAAAACATTTGCTTGTGATACTTTATTAATCGCAGTCGGATTAGATCCTGTCGATGAGTTTTACCATAAAGCACAGCAATTTAATATAAATGTATGGATTGCGGGTGACGCCCAAGAAATAGCTGAAGCTTCTGCAGCAATGTTTACCGGCAAAATTGAAGCGTTAAAAATCTTAAAAGAAATTGGGGTTCCAAATTCGGAGAATCTTGAAGAGTTAGAAGATCTCGCTAATTTAATGAAAGCAAAACCTCCAGATCCTGTTCAGACGGAAGTGATAGGAAAGGAAGAAGGTATCTTTCCACTATTTCATTGTAATCAAGAAATACCGTGCAATCCTTGTACGAGCGTGTGTCCTCAGGAACAAATCAAGACGGTCGACGATTTAATTACTCAATTGCCGTATTTTATCGACGACCAAGACTGTATTGGCTGTGGAAAATGCGTAGCGGTTTGTCCGGGATTAGCTATAACTTTAATTGATTATAGAAAAGACAAAGAATCTCCAGTAGTTACTTTTCCTTTAGAATTAACTTCTGAAAAATTTGAAGTTGGTCGAACAGTCATGGTTGTTAGTAATGATAGGAATCTAGGAGAATTTGAAGTTACTAGAGCAAGGTTTCTTAAAGAATTTCCTAAAACCCAATTAGTTTCAGTTAAGTTGCCTTCAGAAATTGCTAAGACTGCTGTTGGCATTAAACTTATGCAATCAGGTTATACTGAGGCAATGAATCTCTATCAGCAACCATACACCGATGACGATATTATAGTGTGTAGATGCGAAAGAGTTTCGGTAGGGGAGATACGAAAATGGATTCGTAATGGAGTGCATGACTTTAACGAATTGAAAGCATTAACTAAGACTGGGATGGGAGCTTGTGGAGGAAAAACTTGTACTTCTCTAATTAATAGAATTTTCCGAGAAGAAGGGATAACCCAAGAAAATATTATTCCAGGTACAAAACGACCGTTATTTGTAGAAGTTCCTATGGGCGTTTTCGCGGGAATAAAAACAAAGAAAGGAGGTAAATAGTTTTGGTGGAATACGACGTTATCATCATAGGAGCTGGAAGTATAGGCGTCCCAACTGCTTTAGCTACGGCAAAAAGTGGACTTAAAACGCTTGTCCTTGATAGTTTACCTTCTGTCGCTCAAGGCGATAATAAACACGCTATTGGAGGAATTAGGGCAACTCATTCACTTAAAAGCAAGATCTGGTTGTGCCAAAGATCAATAGAAATTTTTGCTTCTTGGAAAAAATTGTATGAAGACGATATTTGGTGGGAACAAGGTGGTTATTGCTTTCTAGCGTTTACTAACGAACATGAACAAATGTTAAAAAGTACAGTTCGACAGCAAAAGGAATACGGATTAAATATTGACTATGTAGACTCAGATAAAATTAAAGAATTAGTACCTGGAATAAATGATGATAATTTATTAGGCGGTACATATAGCCCTGAAGATGGAAATTCATCTCCTTTATTAGCTCTTCATGCTTTTTATCGTAAATCAAGAGAATTTGGAGCAGAATATAACTTTAGTGAAGAAGTAATAGATATCACTACAAAGAATAAAAAAATCGCTGGTGTAAAAACCAATAAAGCGGAATATAAAGCTCAAACAATAATTAACGCAACAGGAGCTCACGCTAGATGTATTGGTAACATGATAAATATTGATTTTCCTGTTGTTCCAGAAAGCCATGAGGCAGGGATTACTGAACCCGTTAAAAAATTCTTTTGTACAATGGTTATTGATATTAAACCTGCTATAGATAAGAAGTTTGGAAACTCAAAAAATTATTATTTCTATCAAAATAAAGAGGGTAAAATTATATTTTGTCTTACACCAGAACCCAACATTCCCGGTATAGATCGTCGTGAAACTAGTTCGTTCTTACCGCAAATTACAAAACGAATGGTCAATTTACTACCGCGTTTAAGAAACATTAAAATTAGGAGAACTTGGAGAGGTTTATATCCAATGACTCCAGACGGAAATCCTATAATTGGTAGAATCGATGAAATTGAAGGTTACATTAATGCAGTGGGTGCGTGTGGACAGGGTTTCATGCTTGGACCTGGACTCGGAGAACTCCTAAGTCGCGTAATCACTGAAAAGCTAAATTCAAAAGATCACGAGATGTTAAGAGAACTTGCTTATGGTCGCGATTATTATAAAATAGAAGATTTAAAATAAAAAATATAAAGCATTAGCTGATATATTCATTAATAGAACTAGATAAGCTATTGCTTCTTTAAAAACTAATAGAAAAAAAGTTTAATTGATGTTAAAATGGTTCGACATTTATTAAAAATTTCTGACCTTTCGAAGGCGGAAATCGAGAAAATAATTAATAAGGCTTCAGAGATTAAAAAAAATCCCCAAATTTTTGATTCTACGCTTAAAGGAGAAACGCTTTTAATGATATTTGAAAAGCCTTCCTTAAGAACAAGAATCTCCTTTGAAGTAGGGATGCAACAATTAGGAGGTCATGCTATTTTTTATTCAATTACGGATTCACCTCTTGGTATAAAAGAAAATATCCACGATACAGCAAAAGTGGCCTCAAGGTATGTAAATCTAATAGCAGCAAGACTGTTTAAAAGACACGATATGATGGAATTAGCTCAACACGCGGAAGTGCCGGTTATCAACATGTTGGATGATTTCGCGCATCCTTGCCAAATGATGGGAGATTTCTTAACCATAAAAGAGAAAAAAGGTCGATTAGATAATCTTAAAATAGGTTATTACGGGGATGCGTATAATAACGTAACTTACGATTTAATGCGAATAGCTGCGATTTTTGGTTTGACTTTAGATGTTGCTTGCCCTGTCGGATCTGAATATACTCCTGAACAGGTAGTTCTTGATGAAGTCTCTCAAATATCAAAGGAAACTGGGGCAAATATAAATGTGATCCATGATGCCTATAAAGCTGCGAAAGATTCTGATATAATATACACAGACTCTTGGATGTCTTACGGCATTCCAGTTGAAAAAGAAGAAGAACGGAGAAAAAATTTCACACCCTTCCAAGTTAACTCAAGAATAATGGAAACGGCAAAAACAGACGCTATTTTTATGAACTGTTTACCCGCCAAACGAGGCTATGAACAAACTACTGAAGTTATAGATGGACCTCAATCGATTGTATTCGATCAAGCAGAAAACAGATTGCATGGTCAAAAAGCAATTATGCTCTTTATACGAGATAAATTTTAAAAATTTTCCTTTTCATATGATGATTGATATTGTACCATATTGAAGAGAAAAGCTTTAAATAAAAAGTAAAATATTATTATTCTTCATTTGCTTTTATATTGTTTGTTGTAAAGGTTCTCTTGAATGAAAACACTTATTGTTGCGCTTGGAGGAAATGCTCTCATAAAACCGGGAGAAAGAGGAACACCCGAACAGATGATAAATAATTTACAAGCCCCTATAAAGCAAATTGCTGAATTATCAGAAAAATACAATATTATTATTACGCATGGGAATGGCCCTCAAGTAGGTGCACTACTTCTTCAACAAGAAGCGTCTGATGAGATTACAAGAATGCCTTTGCAGATATTAGTTGCTGAAACTCAAGGACAAATAGGGTTTTTAATTGAATCTACTCTTGACGAAGAACTTATGCGACTTGGTACTGATCTGGAAAAATTTTTCTTAACAGTATTAACTTATGTTGAAGTTGACCCTAATGATAAAGCTTTTGTTCGCCCTACCAAACCAATTGGGCCGGTATACAAAAGAAAGCGTCCAGGATATGTGAAAACTTCAAAAGGATGGAGGCGCGTGGTCCCCTCACCAAAACCAATAAGGATAATTCAATCTCGAGAAATTCAGAAGTTAATGGACGAGAATTTTATCGTTATATCATGTGGTGGCGGTGGAATTCCTGTTATTAAAGAAAGAACTCGTTTTCAAGGTGTCGAAGCTGTTATCGACAAAGATTTAGCCAGTGCAAAATTAGGAGAACAAATAAATGCAGATATTCTAGTAATTGCTACTGATGTCGAAAAAGTCGCTTTAAATTACGGCAGAGTCGATTATAAATACCTCGATAAGGTTTCAACTACAGATGCTAAAGAATATTTAAAACAAGGGCATTTTCCTCCGGGAAGTATGGGTCCTAAAATTCAAGCAGTTATTAACTTCTTAGAATCAGGCGGCGAGCAAGCTATTATTACATCAATAGAAAGAATTAAAGACGCTCTCGAAGGTAAGGCAGGTACTCATTTCTTTATAGAAGATAATGAAAAAATGTAAAACATCTTTAAATGTTAGAATTTTTAGACTACTAGTACATCTTCGATAATTTTAAGAGCCCAGTCGATTTGATCCTTAGTTATAATTAGCGGAGGGGCAAAACGAATAACAGTAGAATGAGTATGTTTTGCTAATACTCCGTTATCTTTAAATAATTCTACTATATGTCTCGCATCTGATTCGAACTCAATCGCCATCAGTAAACCCTTGCCTCTAACATCCTTTATTGGTATTATAGTCTTCTTTTCTGCTATTTTTTTAAGTCCTTCTAAGAAAATTGCTCCAAACTCTTTAGATCGTTGCGCTAAATGATCATCGAGGTGAACTTCTAAAGATTTTAAAGCAACGGCAGAAGCTAATGGATTTCCACCGAATGTACTGCCATGCGTTCCTGGTTTAATAACATCAGGACCAATAACATCTTTAGTAGAAACTACTGCAGAAACGGGATAAACACCACCTCCTAGCGCCTTTCCGAGTAAAATAACGTCAGGTTTCACATTTTCATGATCACAAGCAAATAATTCTCCAGTTCTCCCAAAACCAGTCTGAATCTCGTCAGCCATCATTAGAACATTATATTTTGTGCAAATTTCTCGAACTTTTTTAAGATATCCCTCTGGGGGAACTTTAACCCCTGCCTCTCCTTGGATAGGCTCGAACAAGAAAGCTGCTACATTTTCAGGACCTATTTCCAATATATTATTTTCTAATTCTTCAGCATCTCCATATGGAATTGTAATAAAACCAGGAGTGTATGGTCCAAAATTTCCGTAATACCTTACTGCTTCTATATCTGTACTAAATCCTACAATCGTTATAGACCTTCCATGAAAATTATCTCTGCAGATGATTATTTTAGCTTCATTTTTAGGTATTTTCTTTTTAATGTAACCCCAAGCTCTAACAACTTTCAACCCCGTGGATACGGCTTCAGAACCAGTGTTCATGGGAAGGGCCATAATACCCGATTTATTATGATCATTGACATGAGGTCCTACTACTTCGCATAAGCGTTTTAGAAAAGGACCCATTACATCGTTATAAAAAGCTCGAGAAGTTAAGGTAACTTTATCAGCTTGTTCTTTTAATGCTTTAATAATTTCTGGATGACAATGTCCCGCATTGAGCGAAGAGTAAGCAGATAGACAATCTAAATATTTTTTACCCTCAGGATCATAAACCCACACTCCCTCTGCTTTAGAAATCACTACTGGGATAGGATGATAGTTATGAGCGCAGTATTTATTATCCATATCCATATAATCTTTTGAATTTGGCATGAAATTTCACTATTAATTTTATATATTAGTATGACAGTAAATTTATATTATTTTTTGAATAAATAGTTTTTATGTTACTGATAGATATTATTGGGAAATGTGTGGGTATAACTAATGCAATAAATTAGAAGAAAGATTAACAAATCTTAAATAGAATTAAGAGAGAGCGAAACTTTAATTTCTTAATTAATTAAGTAGTAATTGTGAAAATCGAATGAAGCTTCCCAGTAAATACCTATCTAATCTGATTATCGCAAACCTTCTATGGAGTTTTATACCGATAGTTGTAAAGAATTTATTTTCTGAGATTTCAATTCTGACTATAATATTTCTTCGTTTTTTCATTTCTGGAATAATTTTATTTGTTATAGCAATTTCGCTGGTGTTTGTAAACAATTACCTGAATCATGAGAAGAGAATAAGCCTAAAGGAGTTATTTTTAAATTTAAGGCATAAGAATAGAAGGTTTTATAAAATTCGACAGTATAATTATTACTTTCTAATAGGATTCTTTGGAATTATTCTCCATATTTTTTTTTACTTTCTCGCTCTTAAGAAAACTTCGATCCCCTTCGTTATGATCGGGATGTTAATGACAATTATTTTTATTAGCTTTTATGAAAAAGGAGTTAATTATGAGAAATTCGATATCTTTCGAATTTTATTTATTGTAATGCTTTCTTTTTCTATTCTCATCATCACTTTCGTTTCACTCCAAGGCGCAGAGATAAAAAACGATCCAATAGAATTACTTGGATTCATTTTCTTGGTGTTATATTCAATAACTAGCTCCTTTCTCTATATTAGTATAGATAGAGATTCTTTTTCAAAAAAAGAATTGTTAAATATTAACATCAACAAATATTACAAAATTCCTCGTGCTCTTATTAAGATGGCTATCGCATTTATTTCAGGAGTAATATTGCTTATACCAGCATCAATATTAATAGCATTTTTGCCTTTTGAGACAGACATTACTCAGGAGGTTATTGCGTTCTTTAATGAACTAAGATTTATTTTTGTGATATTAGGACGTTGGGAAATAATCTATCTGATTATTTTTGCAACCATTATTCCCTACTTGTTAATCTTCTTAGCAAGAGTAAATTGGGAGCCTACGAATTTAACTTATAGTCAATGGAGTAGTATATTGGGATTAATTGATCCTATAAGTACTTTAATATTTTCGGTATTAATTGTAAATGAATTTTTCCCTTTTGAATATTTGATTATTGTTATTGTGTTTTTAGTTATAACTATTGTCCTTCGTTATGCACATGAAGTGAAGAACAGTATCCGTGCAAAGATTTTGTTAAAAATTAAGAGAGGCAGCTTAAAGCTTATCTCTATTAAAATATTAAAATTCTATGGAGTAAGGGAAATTGATTCTCTAATTGGTGAGTATGATCTGATGCTCCATGTTAAAGTTAATTCGTTTAAAGATTTCCATTATTTAATAAATAGGAAATTAAAATTCATTGATGAAATTTTAGATTTAAAGGTACAATTTGTTGATAAGATTGAAAAATAGCATAATTAATGAAAAAGAGGTGAGAGTATATTAATGAGAGCGATTATTATGTTTAAATTAGGTATTAATGTAATCAAGAAAGTAATAGAAGAACTGAAAGCCATACCAGAAATTAAGAAAGTCATGTCATTGACTGGAGATTACGATGTATTGGCTGAAATTGAAGTAGAAACATCCGAAGAATTATTCGATATTTTTTCTGAGAAAATAGATTTGATAGATGGAATTATTGCTTCAAATACTCACGTAATCATGAAAGCGTGGGAGAAATAAATGACCAATACTAATCAATGAATAACCTCATCGGAAGAATTCCACTTCTGAATCAAATTTCTTTTTTTAATATATCTCAACAAAAAGAGAGTGATTGGAATTAGAAATAAATCAAAAATTCTCCGAATGAGGGAATAGAGCATGATTTCAAATGTAAGTTGAATATTAAAGATGGTTATACTTCCAAAATATAAATTAATATTCTCTATTAAAATAGGTACTTTTATTATAAGGGGATAAAAAAATTGAATATGTGGGTGAGATGGCATATCTAATAAGATATGAGTAAGCCCACCAAGAAGTGCTGAATAAGAAGCAATCAGAAAAAATTTCTTGTTAAATCTTTTTTCTAAATATTTCAAATCATCTAACCCAAAATATCTTAAAGGTTTTAAGATAGATATATTTTGAAGAGAAATCCATGATATTAGAGGTGCAAAATATTTGTTAAAGATGATAGTCAGTAAGATAGTTATTGGTACTGTTAAGATGATAACACCAATAAAACTGTGAGTAAAATTTCGATTTAATATCGAAATTAAATTCAAATCTGGTATTATAGTCCCGATACAAATTGCTGTTAGATCAATCTTTTTAGGGTATTTAAGTTTAAGGAGAATTGCTGGTGCTTGATGTGAAATAAAAGTGGAAGGCATTTATGAGATTTATAAAATATTGATTGATTATAAGTATTAAGTATGATTTGAATTAATTTCCGATTTTTTTGACATGCAACAATATTTTAAAAGATAAGTGCATTTCAAGAAATACTGTGCAACAATAGATTTTTAAAAGCTTTTTCTACATTTTCTCCCGATTTTGCACTAGTCTCCATGAATTCAAGCGCTTTTACTCTATTAGAAAATTTCGTTCCTTCTATTATTGATACTGCTCTTGTTTCTTCTAAATCACTTTTATTTCCAATTAATAAATAAGGTGCTGCCTCATTACCATATCTTCGAAGATCAAGAATCCATTTTGTCTCTATGTTATGAAGTGTTGAAGGACGAGTTATGTCATAAACAAATAATCCCCCTACACACCCTTGAAAGAGCATTTATCGAGAAGGATCGTATTTCTCTTGACCAGCGATATCCCAAAATATCTATTTTATGAGTGCGTCATTTTCTTCTAAGAGCATTTCTTTTACAACAATATTCACTCCGAGAGTCGAATGGTAATCTTCATCAAGACTGTGTTGAACATAGCGATTGATTAGAGAAGTTTTTCCAACAGCTGGTGATCCCAAAAGGACCAATTTAAGCAATATTTCTTTAGATGGCATGGTAATACATTTATTAATTGACTAAATTGTTTATGCATTGTTATTTTTCATTTCAAAACCCAACAGCTTGTCCATCTTTTCTAGGATCCGAGGCAGCTAGATATCCATCATCAAGCTTATAGATGATCTGGGCGCCACCAAATTCAAAATAATGCCCGTTATAAACTTGGTGCCCAAAATTATCCAATTGCATTTTAGTTTCTCTGTTAAAACCCGGCTCAAGGTTTATTTGCTTTCCTTGCATTATTCGCCACCTTGGTGCATCGATTGCTGCTTGAGGGTTTTGTTGATAATCAAAAATTCTAATCATCATTTGAGCATGGCCTTGGGGTTGCATTGAACCCCCCATAACACCGAAACTCATCACTGGGACTTCCTTTTGAGTTACGAACGCAGGGATAATTGTGTGGTATGGACGCTTTTCCGGTCCAACTTGGTTCGGATGACCCTCGATTAAGTTAAAACCGTTTCCACGGTCTTGAAGGCTAATGCCTGTTCCAGGAATAACAATTCCGGAACCAAAGCCTAAATAATTTGATTGGATATATGATACCATCATACCTTCAGCATCAGCAGTAGTTAGATAGACAGTATCTCCAGTCTGAGGGATGCCAAACTTGAATTGTTGTGCTTTTTGTGGATCAATTAAAGTTGCTCTTTCTTCCAAATATTTCGAAGAAAGGATCAGAGAAGGCTCAAATTCCAAAAAACTTTTATCAGAAATATAGCGATATGCGTCCGAAAAAGCTAATTTCATCGCTTCTATTTGTAAGTGTATAGATTGTGGAGAATCAGGTTCAAATTGGCTTAAATCGTAATTTTTTAATATCCCTAACATTATTAGCGCATTTAATCCTTGACCATTAGGAGGTAGTTCATGTAAAGTTAAACCTTTATACTCCATAGTTAGTGGTTTTTCCCAAATTACTTCGTGGTTTTCTAAGTCCTCAAGCGTTATCAATCCACCAGTGTTAGTAGCGTGATTTACTATTTTGTTTGCCAATTCTCCACAATAAAATGATTCTCCTTCCGTATCTGCTATTTTTCTTAAAGTAACTGCTTGATCTGGATTTTTAAACAATTCACCAGGTTTTGGAGACTCCCCAGTAGGAAGAAAAACCTTATGGAACTCTGGAAATCTCCGTGATTTATACATTCCCGCAAGTTGGTTCCATAATTTTGCTGTTATTGGTGACACTAAAAATCCTTTCTCGGCGTAGTGTATTGCTGGCTCAAATAATTCTTTAAATTTTAATTGACCATATTTTTTTGAGAGAGCAACCCATGCTGATACCGCCCCCGGAATTGTCACTGAATCCCATCCTAAAAGGGGCATGGTTTTATAATTTGAAAAATGATCTACCGTCCAAGCAGCAGGAGATCTACCAGAGGCATTTAACCCATTTAATTTTTTTCCATCAAATACAATTGCAAATGCATCGCTTCCAATACCATTATTAACGGGTTCGACAACCGTAAGCGTTATAGCAGTTGCTAAAGCTGCATCTATGGCATTTCCCCCCTTTCTTAGCATACTTAGTCCAGCTTGACAGGCAAGAGGTTGAGAAGTAGAAACAATATTTTCTGCTAACACTGGCATTCTTCGGGAAGGATATTTAAAATTCCACTTAAAGTTATTGCTCAAATTAAATCAATTGTAGGTGATTATATCATTTTTAAAGATAATAATGTATTTTTTAAAAAGTGCATATATTTCTATTTGCAACGCTTAGATATCCAAAATTGAGGATTTACGTTTAACACGATATCTAAAGATGCTACTAAAGAGATAAATTAAATTAGTTTGATAATGGTTTTTTATAAAAAAAAATTAGTCCTAATAGTTTTAAATACAATTGTGTCGTTATATTATTTGAAATTCACTTTATCAAACAATCGAGTAATGAGAAAATATATGAGAATAAAAACTTCTAATGAAAATCTAATAAAAGAGAATAAATATAAGTTAACATCCTGTTTTGTTTTAATACTGTTAGCAATAATAATAGTTAGTAATGCAAACCCCGCTTATGCTGTTTTTTCAAGAACCGAAACAGAAATACTTGACCCTCAAACCGGAGCAGTTGTTAATATTGTCGACAGTAGTACAGATGATATAATAAGCGTTGAATATGAAGTAATTTCGGGAACCTCAATTGATGTATATCTAAGAGAAGGTGTAACTTTACTATTATTTGGTGCACCATCTACTTATATTAAAAAAGATAATGACTCATTCGAAGGAGAATGGTCTCATACAGTAATAAATGATAGTGATTATTCTGTAATATTTCTAAATGAAGATTCTGTTCTAACCTGTACTGTGAGATACACTATTGAAGTGGGATCTTTATTTGGTAATATTTTTGATTATCTATACATAATTATTATTGTAATAGGTGTAGTAGCTGCTGTAGTTTTATTAATTGTGAGATCAATTGTAAAAAAGAGAAAGTCAATTGAACCTGAAGTAAAACCTGAACCTAAAACTCAAACTAAAGTAAAGTCTGAATCTCCAGCTCAAACTAGAGTAGAGCCTTTACATGGGGTCTTAACTTTCTGTCCTGAATGTGGAACAAAACTGCAAGAAGGCGCTGCTTTCTGTATTGAGTGTGGACATCAATTATAACTCTTTTTTTTATTATATTAATCTTTATTTCTAATTATAATTGTTATTCGCCTTGATAAATGGCCAATTCTTTATCGATCATTTTTATCAATTCGAGAGAAAATGGTATGGCATTTGCCAAAGCATTGATTAACTGATAAATTTTGTCAAAGCCATACAAATCTTTTATTAAAATCTTTTCATTTTCAACATTCTCTTTAATCGCATTAATATCTTTAGCAAATCTTGAGATTTCATTAGTAAGGTCACTAAAAGAATGAATAAAAGCTATGATGGGATTTTTCATAGAATATGTAATTTCCCCCGTAGTAGACACATTAGATTTTTCAATAAGGTCCATAGAAATTAATTTTTTTAATTCTTGGGATATCGTTCCTCGCGAGAATCCTGTTAGTTCTTGTAATTTTTCTTGAGTCAAGAATTTTCTGGTAATAAAATAAATTTTAATTGTCGTGAAAGTAGTTTTTTGCCCAATAAAAAGAGTGTAGGACATTAGGAATTTAATAATATCCTTTTCAATCGCTCCTATTTCATCATCGAATTCTTCGATCGTAGTCATTTATTATCCTCCTTTAACTCTTTTACGAATCGTGATTCTTTAATTTTTTCAAGCAATTTTACATTGTATTCAAAAAAGTTAATCATTTGGGTTACTCTTTTTGAAAGAATGTTATAACCACTCTTATCTTTACATTTATTTAATTCTTGAACTTTACTTTGTAAGAATTTAATTGCGAGCTCATTAGATTCAGTTTTATAAGATCCAATATTAGAGGCAATATCTGCCATATTAACTCCAAAAGTGTAGAGATATTCGCGTCCTCCCTCTATAGGTTCTTTTTTTATAGCAGGAACACTCGATAATATTTTTAAACTTTGAGAAATAGCCCCCTTCGAAAAGCCTGTTAATTCTTTTAGTTGTGTTTGGGTCAAACTTTCATGAAATAGTAAATAACCAACAATTGAACCAAAAACAGCGTTCTGACCCTTGATTTTACCGGCATCTACTAGAATTTCTATTAATCGCTTTTCATAAACTCTAATTTTCCCATCATATATATGCGATTTGCTTTTTAAATGTTGAGAGTAACAGAGATCAAATGTTTCTTCCATTTCTTTCCATAAATTGTTAGATTCGTCATCATCAACTTCGAGTTCTTTAATTTTTTTTTTTAATTGATACAATGAATCACTGTCCCATAATGGATTGGTGAGAAAATCTTTAATTTTTTCTTTTAGGTAATTTATATTTCTACCCTTATTTAGACTCAAATAGTCTTGAGTAATGGACTTGGTTAATTCCATTATATGCCTAAATTTTTCTGAATTAGCTTGCATTGATAGGGGATATGAGATAATGCGACTTAAATTTATATTCCTTAAATATAATAAGGGAGTGCTTATTATTAAGTGTTTTCATATTATATGAATTTTTTATGTTTCATTTTCACTAAAAATGAAAATATTTAAATATGTAAAAAATATTTAATATTATGGTAAGAATACATTTTTCAAAAAATGTGAAAAAAAAATGAATGCAATCGAAATAAAAGATTTAAAAAAATATTATAACAAAGGGAAGATCAAAGCTGTTGACGGTATTTCTCTTAAAGTTCCAAAAGGAGCAAGATATGGGTTTTTGGGACCGAATGGTGCAGGAAAGACAACAACTATTAGATGCATTTTGGGTTTTCTTAATCCCGACAGTGGAATAACTATGATTAACGGTGAAGAAATTAATCCGAAAAAGGATGTTAAGTTTAAGAACCAAATAGGGTACTTACCAGGAGAGCTTGGTCTTTATAAATATATGACTGCAGACCAGTTGATTAAATACTTTGCCAAACTATTTGACATCAAAATAGACTGGAAATTCATTAAAGATGTCACAGAAAGACTTGAAATTGAAATGGATAGGAAAATGGGCGTGCTCAGTAAAGGAAACAAACAGAAAGTAGGTGTTTTAACCGCTCTAATGGGTAAATTCGATATATTAATTATGGATGAGCCCACTTCTGGTCTTGATCCATTAATGCAATCAGAATTTTATAGGATTATTTCAGAACGCCAAGCCGAATCTAATTGTACCGTATTTGTATCTAGTCATGTGCTTCCAGAAATTGAGAAATTTTGCGATCGAGTTGCTATTATTAAAAATGGCAAAATAGTAGAAGTTTCTAGTGTTCAGGAGCTTAAAAAAAAAAGTTTAAAACGATTTGAACTAGATTTTGAAAACAATAAAAGTTTAACTGAATTTAATTCATTTTTGTTCTCAGATTTCCCTGAAGCTATTATAAAACAAAAATACCAAGAAAGAATTGAATTCTTGCTTCCTTACAACCAGTCTCGCGAAATTTTACAGTATTTAAGTAAAAATAAATGGGCAGGAATCCCTATTAAAGACTTTGACATTACTCATTCAACTTTGGATAATATATTTCTCGAATATTATAAAGATTCTAATTTTAAAGGAGGGGATGTTATTTGAAGTTAATTCAAACAACAATAAAAGAATTAAGGTTCAATATTAAAGCTATTCTAATTCTGGCGTTATGTTTCGGATTATTCTTTTTAGCGTTTATGGCTATGTTTGATCCTACGCTCTTTGAAGATATGGAGGCATTACTTGCGAGTTATCCTGAAGCAATTGTACAAATGGTGGGTGACTACGTTGCGTTAACAACATTCGGAGGTTTCTTAAATGTATATCTTTTCTCAATGACTTGGTTTTACTTTGGTTTTTATTTTATAATAAAAGCAGCACAAGATATACCAAAAGAAATCGAAGATAAAACGATTGACATTATTTTATCAAAACCTATAAAGCGTTGGAAATTTGTTATAGGTAAATATGTAAAGCATGTCATAACTGCATTTATTCTTGTTGTTTTTTCAATTCTTGGAGTTCTTATTGGTGTCTTCAGCTTTCCAAATATAAATCCTAGCGAAATATACTTTACCGAGCTATACACGGTATTCCTTTGGCTTTTTGTATTTTTAGTGGCTTTGATAAGTACCTCATTATTCTTTTCGACATTTCTCCGACCCAGGCGAGCGCTTACATTTAGCTTTGCAATTATAATATTTTTTTATATTGTAGGAATATTTTGGGAAGCGTTTCCAGAAGCAATACAAGGCATGAAATTTGCAAGTGTCTTTTACTATTTTGAAACTTCGAATTTACTCGTAAATCATGTCTGGGATAACGTTCTTCTAAACATTTTAATTCTAACAGGATATTCAGCTTGTATGGTAGGTTTATCAGTGTTTATTTTTAATAAGCGAGATATTCCCGTTTAATTTTTTTTTTTATTCCAAACTTTCAGCAAATTTTTCATATATTTTGATCGCTGGCAGATAGAAATCTATAACATTCATAATATTATTGTATCCGTTCATTGTTTCTAGTTTACTACGCTTATTTTCCATTTCATTTTTCATTTTTCCGAGTTCATTCTCCCATTTTAACATAACGGTAATAATATTCTTAACTCTAGTCGTAGAAATTTTTTCAACCGATTCAAATGTGTATACTTTTTTACGAATACCCTCGATTTTTTTTCTAATGATCATTCCGGAGTCTACAAGGTTATTTAATTCTTGCGAAATTTTCCCTGAGGAATAACCAGTGAGATCTTTGAGGATATTTTGGGTGATTTCTTTTCTCAATATTATGTAGATCAATATTCTTGAAGTAATTTCATTTCTAGTAGAATACAATGGAGATTGAATTAAATAATCAACGATTTCTTTCTCAATTTTTCTAACATTTAGGTCGTAAGTATCTTTATCATCCAATTCTTTATACACTCCCTTTTTCAATCACTATTCTTCACTAAATGTTTCACTCATAGAATAGGCAATCTTCAAAACCTTGTTGAACCCACCCAATAACACATTTATTTGAGTGTGAAGATTAATATATCCTTCTTTATTCCTGAATTCATCCAATTCGTTTAATTTATCGTCCAAAAATTTTGAAATTATAGTAAAATGTTCAGATGAAACCTCACTAGTTCTTTCAATTATTTGTGGGAGGTTTCCAGTTAGTAAATATTGATACTTGTTGCTCATTGCTATTCTCTCTTTTTTTACAACGCCAAGCTTAATTAAATTACTTAATGTTGAAGAAATCGTGCCCGTAGAATAGCCAGTTAACTCTTTTAAATTAGATTGAGTAAGTTTATTGTGAATCATTAAATATCCAAGAATCTCTTGAACTTTTGAAGGCGCGTCCTTGTTTTTACCAATATCTATAAAGAATTTAATAAGAGTTTTTTCGTAATCTTTGATTTTTCCTTTAAATCTAAAATCGTGACCTTGTGCTTGGTTTGAATTCATTAGTTCGATATAGTTTTTAAGATTTTTAAACTTTTCATATTAAGTGAAGTTTCATAAAATATGAAGAACCTTTAAATAGGTAGTTTGCTTTTCATAATATGAATACTTCAAAATTCATGAAAATTGAAAAAATAAAAAAATAAAAAAAAGAAAAAGGAGTAAAAAGAAAGTGATCTCAGAAAAAGAATTTCAAAATTATGAAGAAGATTTCTATTTTGAAGAACCTGAAACGATAAGGAAGGAAAAAAAAGTTGAGAAAATTTATGAAATCATTGAACAAGAAAAGATATATGATATTTTTCCAAACTTTGATCTTCAAGACGAAAAATTAACTCAAGATATCTTAGAGATTTATAAAGTTCTATTCTGGGGAGTGTCTGCTTTAGTTTCCACGCTCCTTTGGTTACACTTCTTTCTCACCTAGTTCTTAATTAGTTTTCAAACTAAGAGATTTAATAAAATTGTTCTATTTATGAATCTCATTTTTGCAAGGGTTTTAGCTATTTCTTTACCAATTCCCGATTTTACGCATGCTATCATTACAATTTTACCATTAATATCAGAATTAGAATCAGAATTTTCATTTTTCATTTTTGATCAAAATTAACAAGATATAAAATTAATAACTTAAGTCAATTGAATAGAAGAAAAAATATATCGTACGAACTCAGAGAAAATTCATACTACAACTTTGGATTATAATTATATTTTAACAATTCACAATTAAAATTTCAAATCTGGAATTAATCGTAAATAGAGTTAAATTTTTTAAAATTATATAGATCTCATGGTTAAAGTCTATTCTATTTCTACAATTCGGAAAAGAGTAAGAGAATATGGGAAAAAAATCAATGCCCCAAGTTACCTGCTAAGCGTTCGTACGACTACTGATGGATTTGGGACACCTCATATTGAAATTGATGAAAATGGGTATAATTATGTAGTTAGTGAGAGAGGAAATGAATATGAACAAAGACAGACAAAGGATATTCACATATTATTATATTGGATATTCAAAGATATTGTATTTATATTGGCAAGTGAATATGAATTAAATAATAGAAAACCGAATGAAGATTCTAGAAGATTACTATTTGCGAAACTAATAGAATTACTAGAAAAACTCGATTCGGAATTTGCACAATGGGAAAAGGAGGAGCAGGAAAAAATTCTTAAAGAACATCCTTATGATGATGATCTACAATAATTTTTTGACTTTTTAAAGTTTCAGTACTCGTTTTTTCGATTGAAATAGTTAAGAAATGTGAGATCCCCGTTTAAAATATTGTTTTTATGCCTTTTTAAATCTTATTTTTTCTATGAATACCCGGATCTAGATAAGGATTTTTAGAGTAAAGAATTTTCGTTTTCTTCTTCCCTAATTCCTCTAATAACGAATCTTCTGTAAATTGTTTAATGTTAAGTAGGGTCCAACCGTGAACGCCCCCACTTAGTAATTTATCTGGTCTATGCATATCTGTACCAGTAAGCATTCCAATTTCTCCTTTATGTTCCATGCAAAAATCATAGGATTCTTGATCAAAGACATTTTCTGGTTGAGAATCGTCATTAACAATCTCGATATAATCAATTCCCCATTCTAATAAAGTTTCTCGGGTTGGGTGATTTTTATATTTAGCTTCATATAAACTCCATGGAATATGATTACAGATAACAATACCTCCTTGATCGTGAGCTTTATTAATTGCTTCAACAATCTTCTCATCTTTAGGTTTATAGGATATTCTTATGTCCCACTTTGAAACACCTAGAAAATTTAAATGTATCCTAGTAGTTGTCCATTCAATTCCACTAGTAATAAGAATTTTTTTTTTTATGTATTCTTCCTTAACTTTATCAATTTTTCCTAAATGCCGCATATTGTTATGATCAGTTATAGTCAATGCGTTGAACCCCATAGCAATATGCCATTCAACATTTTGCTTAATTGTAAGTACTCCATCACTGAAGTATGTGTGAGAATGATGATCGTAAATCAAATTATAAGCCTTTTTATCATATGCAGGGGGTATATGAGGTTTAATTTTTTTCCAATCATCATCAGAATAAGC
>JAGXNP010000037.1 GCA_019894885.1 Promethearchaeota archaeon
CCGAAGGATCATTAAGATACTCAATAATACATCATTAGGTTCAAAACCAGCGATAACATTTGGAACTCTATAAGCATCTGAAAATATCTTAAATGGTTGTAAACCAATTATTGTTGAAACATGACCTGGTGAAATAAACCCATCAATTCTAAGTTGAGACTGACTGATTAAAAGTTCTAATGCTGCAGGAATTAATTTATATGCGCAAATTACAGAGAAATTCGAAGGAGGTCCACTCTGAATTTCATACCCAATTAATGGAGCTGTCGTTTCAAACCCTATGGCAAAGAAAATTATTTCTTTTTCAGGATTTTCCTTCGCAATTTTAATTGCATCGTGAGGACCGTAAACAATTCTCACATCTGCGCCTTTCGCCTTTAATTCTGCAAGCGAAAGATTAGATGCAGGAACGCGAATCATATCTCCGAATGTGGTTATAATAGTATTCTCTCTTTTCCCTAATTCAATAGCTTTATCTATATCTGCGGCTGGACAAACACAAACTGGACAACCAGGACCTGATAAGATCTCTAAGCTATTCGGTAATAATGATCTTAGCCCATATTTGGAAATAGTATGTTCATGTGTACCGCATACATGCATAAGCTTAATAGGTTTATTGATCTCTTTTAGTAAGTTATTAATTACTCGTATAACTTTTACCGTAAAATCTTTATTTCTTAGATGTTGGGTTCCGGGAATTTCCATCTTTTTCATTCTATTTTAATCAATAATTATATGTTCTAAAATTTGACCAGTAGTATCAAAACACTTTATGTTATCAGAAAGATTATAAGGATATGCCAATAGCATAGTAAATCTTCGTCTTTTAAAGATTTGATTTAATTTCTCATTAGTTGAGAGCTTGCCTGATGGACGTGATATGAAAGTTCCCTCATATGAGAAGTCTAATGGAATTGTACAAGTTGTTCTGAATATTTCAAAATCCTTTTTACTATCAGTACAAGCTCTTGATGGTACAATATATTCAGACACAACTCCTTTATGTACTCCCAATATCCCTCTCATTTTTTGGGGATGGTTTTTTTGACACATATCAACCAAGCCCTCAAGAAAATCTTTTTTAATCATAATTTGATTTGATTTCATATTATCAATTAATAATAAAATTTCATCTATTATATCTAAAACTGAGACTAGTGAACTTTCGTTCCAATACCTTAATGAGGAGACGATCCGACTGAGTTTGAATTTATCTCTTTTATTTTTAATCAAATAAGCTTTCATTTTTTTTGGATATTTTCTAAAATCAACCTCTAACAAAATTTCATTATTAATTTTAAAATGCAAATGAAAGTTATCTCCACCAATAGAAATAACATCTGGAAATTTATCAAGAACTTTTAGATATTCTTCCTTTCTTATATCCATATTTTTCTCAAATTGTAATGATTTATTTTATTTACGATTTCAATTTCAATTTCTGTAAATATTTTAACAAATTCTCGGTATTGGCTCTCCTAAAGGCATATCAACAAACCTGGTCCCACCTACTATCGTGTTTAAAAATACCCTTTTAGGATTATCTGCTTTAACTACACCGATTATCCCCGCGTCTTTTCCAATTGAAGTTGATTTTATTTTATACAAAATTTCTTCGGCTCTAATAGGGTCTACAGACATAAGAGCTCTCCCTTCACAAGCAATTGCATAAGGATCTAATCCTAACATTTCACATATAGCATTAACTTGTTTTTTGATTGGAATTTTGTCTTCTTCTAAGTAAATACTTACATTTGATTTATTTGCCCAATCATTGAGTGCCCCTGCTATACCACCTCTTGTTGGGTCTTTCATTGCGTGAATGTGATTATTTTCAATTTCTTCTTTAAGAACATTATAAATCTCAAGTAGATGCTCTACATCAGAATTCAAGTTTGTTGAGATATTCAATCCTTCACGGCTCCCAATTAATGCCGTTCCATGATCACCAATACTCCCCGTTACAATAATTTTATCTTCAGTTTTTAAATTGGCATCCAAAATTTTTATGTTTTTATCCTTAATTCCAATTCCCGTTGTTGCCATTATCATTTCATTCAGAGTTCCCTTAGGCATTACCTTAGTGTCTCCAGCAATAATTGCAACATTAGCCTCTTTAGCTTTGTTATTAAAAGAATTAAGGATTTTGTTTAGCTGTTCGAACTTAAAACCCTCCTCTATGATGATTATTGATGTTAATGCTATAGGTTGAGCCCCCATCATTATTAAATCATTTATAGTGCCACAAACACTCAGTGTCCCTAAGTTGCCCCCAGGGAAAAAAAGTGGATAAACAGTGTGTCCATCTGCTGTAATTACAATTTCTTTTTCATAATTATCTAAAGGAATTGTTGCTCCATCATCAAGTTCTTTAACTCCTATACCCTTATTCACATTTTTGAAGGTAATATTTTTTGTAATAAATGAGATTAGTTCTTCTTGTAAAACCCCACCGGCACCATGAGCTAATCTAATTACTTTTGAGCTCACTTTTTTCAAACTCATACTAGAAAATAAGAAATAAAAATTAAAAGCATTTAGATTATAAAATCGTTGCGTTCATAAGAATTACAGTTTTATTCCATAAGCATCAATTATATTGGGAAATTTCTTGAGCTCATTAATATCTTCACTAGATACCGCTTCGTCTAGTGTGATGATTGAAATTGCGATATCGCCCTTTTCTTTTCTTCCGCATTGTAGCCCTGCTATGTTTATTCCTTTATTTCCTAAAAAGGATCCAATAATCCCAATCACTCCTGGAACATCGTTGTTTCTTAAAGCAAGCATGTAGTTTGTTGGAGCGAAGTCATAAAAAAGGCCATTTATCTCGACTACCCTAGGTTTTTCTGAAAAAACTGTTCCTGCAATTTTTGTAATAGCTCCATCTTCAGTCATTATTGAAATTTTTATGTAATTTTCGTAATTAATAGTTTTAAGGTACTTTTCTACAACAACCTTAATGTCATTTTCCTTTAAAATCTCTTCTAAGTTAATATATGTTATTATTTCAACTAATCTACCATCAAAAAGAGATTGCAATATCACTGCTTTAATTGGTTCAAAGTTAGTAAATATCTCTCCTTTATACTTAATTTTCACACTAATAATTTTTGAAAGGTTAAACTGTGTAATGAATTTACTTAAGGAAGCCCCTAATTCGATATAAGGCCTATATAAATCAACCATTTCTTCAGACATGTTAAAAGAAATATTAATTGCATCTATGAATATTTTGGAATTAAGAGCTTGGACTATTCTTTCCGCTGCTAATTTTGCTACCTCAATTTGAGCCTCATATGTGCTAGCCCCTAAATGAGGTGTTGTAATACAATTATCTAATCTGATAAAAGGTGCATCTATAGGATCAACTGGTTCTTTAGAAAAAACATCAATACAAGCTCCTCCTATTTTATTGTTTTTTAGAGCGTCGTATAGTGCTTGTTCATTTATAACTCCTCCTCGGGCAACATTAACAATAATCGCAGTAGATTTCATTTTTTCTATCTCAGAATAACTAATTAAATCTTTTGTTTGGGCAGTTAAAGGTACATGAATCGTAATATAATCTGATCGTGCTAAAAAATCGTCAAAATCATCTAATAATTCAACACCTAAATCCATACCTCGTTTCTTTGGAATGAATCTATCGAAAGCTACGACATTCATGTTAAATGCTTGACATTTTTTCACAACAGCGGCTCCAATATTCCCTAATCCAATCACTCCTACGGTTTTCCCTTGTAATTCAGATCCTCTTAAGAATTTTTTATCCCATTTACCTTCACGCATAGAAGTGTTCGCTTTATAAATATTTCGTGCAAAATTCAGCATGAGACCTACTGTTAGCTCAACTACCGCATTAGTATTGCCTAATGGAGTTATTAAAACAACAATTCCATGTTTATTACATTCTTCAATATTAATATTATCGTAACCCGTACCAGCTCGAACAATAACTTTTAATTTTTTCCCCGCTCTAATTATATCCGAAGTGATATTAGTAGCGCTCCTAATTATAATTCCATCGAATTGCTCTATAATTTCAAGAAGTTCTTCTCTATTTGTTTTATCATTGATAGTTATTTTAAAATTTTTGAATTTCTGTAATATTTCAACTCCTTCTTGAGCTAAGCCATCCGATATTAAAATATTATAATTTTTTAATTCCATAATCATCCATACTTATTAGCAATTGATTTTTAATTAAACATTTATTAGGAATAAATACCGTAAATTTATTATCTTTGTGTATCAAAAACTTAGTTTATTTGGACCTTGTCTAATCAAACTTCTAATTTAGATTTTTAAAAGCACGAATAAAATATCTAAAAATAGTCTAAAATAGAATTTAGATATAAATTTTTAAAAAATATAGATTTTATATAATAAAAAGATTTTAATAAAACTCGCAATCCTCAAGGATTTGAGAAAGATCTATTACTGGTAGATCTGGTTTTGTTTGACTAGCAGCGAGATGAAGATTATTTTTACAAAAAACACATGCACTAACTAAAACTTCAGCATTTGTTTCTATTGCTTCTTTAAGGCGATCTTCATTGATATCTTCCCAACATGCGACAGTTTCATCTAATCGAGTACTAGCAATATCAGTTGAGATCTCTCCGTAAAGTGCGCGTACTCCTCCACCAGCACCGCAGCACCAAGACATTTCTCTGTTATGCTTCATCTCTATTAACTTTACGCCTTCGATCATGTCTATAAGTTCTCTTGGTTCGTCGTATACATTACAATATCTTCCTAAGTGACATGGATCGTGATACGTTACTATTAAAGGGTCTTCTTTTGTGCGTTTTGTGTATCGTATTTTGAGACCCTTTTGTTTTGCGACTTTAGGAACAAATTGAACCATGTGAGAAAGTTCAAACCCAAGATCTCCTTCAGTAAACTTATTATATTCTGTAGTAAATGTAGAGAAACAGCCAGCGCAAGAAAAGACGATCTCATTTACTCCTAATTTACGAATCATATCAACATTATAATGAACTAATTCAATAGCATCATCTTCCAATCCCGTTCGGAATAAAACTGATCCACAACAATATTCATCGGGAAAAACAATGAATTTCACTCCCATTTTGTCTAATATTCTACTAGTTGCTGTACTAAGTTCATTATTCCTATAAGCTGAGGTACATCCAACAAAGTAACCGACTAAATGTTCTTCAATATCACTTGGTTTTAATTCTCCAAACGCGATTTTTCTAGCATGTTCTGCTCCACGTTCGTATGCCTTATGTCCTTCGTTGCACGATTGAGAATCGCACCAATTGAATCTATCAGTTCCGCTTTCAAGAAATGGATTTTTGTTCGTCAAGATCGAATTCTTTAAGATTTGCAGTTTTTCAGGCATTACTCCTTTCCTAACAGCAGTTCTTCTATAAGTTTGGAAGACTTCTAATGTATCGATTCCTGAAGGACAGACAGTTCTACAATTACCACATAGCATACACTGGTATATTGCATCAATTATTTTTTCTTTATCGAAAGCTATTTCTTTTTTCTTCAAAGACTTAAGGATTCTATTTCGACCACCTGCATAGTCTCTTTCAGCGTAAGTTGTGTTATAGACTCTACAAACAAGTCGACAATAACCACATTGAGTGCATCGTTCGTAATCTTCTTCAGATTTAGAAGTTGGCTCAACTAAATTTTCTTGATCAGGAGCGAACATACCTGATACTGTTGGTCCCGAGGTTACTACTTTTTTTACATCTTCACTTACTTTTTCATTCATTATTATTTTTACCTTATTTAAATATTTTTTAAATTTTAGGCTGTTAGTAGAGTAGTTTTGCTATCCAGAAAAGGAGTCCAACGCGCCAAGGCCTCATTTTTGCTTTAACTAATCTATACGAGTTTACGAGATCTTCAGGATCTAATTTGTTTTTCAATTTCCTCAAGTATTCTGCTCTTTCAGGATCGTATTTAAGAAAATAGAATGTATTTACTACACCTAAAGTGTATAAATTGTCTTTATTCTTGTAGTTATTTATAGTAATATCGTTAAAAACTGCTTTGATACCGAAAAATTCTCGAGAGTTCTTAATATCCGAAAGACCGAACAGTTTAATTCTATTTCCTCCTTTAGCTCCAGACATCAAATAAAATGCATTTCGATACTTTTGCTTAGAGATCTTTTCAGTGTAAAAGTTGTAAAAATCTTCAATTCTATTATCAGATACCCAGTATTCTTGAAAAATTAGATTTTGACACCATCGTCCTATATTTAATTCAGTATCTGCTAAGTTGCGCCATTTTTCCTTTAGATACCAATCTTCAATACCTAGTCCGTCTAATTTTAAAGCAGCATCTTTAGCAAATGAAACACCTTGAGAAGTCGCACTAGGATCATCAGAATATACTGCATAGACGAAATAAGTTCTAGATGGAAAGGTCCAGTGAGCATATTTTTCAAAGTTTTTATCTGAAAGCGATAGGAAAAAAGGTCTGTTTGTGTCATTATTTTTCAATATTCGAAAAAATTCGACTGCCATCTTAAATGTTTTAAAACTGTATCCTATCATTTCCATTGAAGTGTAAAGAGATGATACTTGCAATTCTACTTCAGCAACAGCGCCAAAAATACCAAATGAACCTATTATATCATCAAGTGATAAGTCCCCTTGAGAGTTTCTTGATATCGTTTCAACAGAACCGTCAGTTTTAACAAGGACTACTGACTTAATTGCATCCTTCATTATCCCGTTTTTTAAGACTCCGATTCCTACTTTCCCAGAAGTTACTACAAAACCACCTACACAACTAGATTTATAACTAGTAGGGTAGCATTTTGGACCTAACCCATATTCAAGGAGAGCTTCGATAAGTCTTAACCAAGAAATTCCAGCACCACATCTAACAGTCTTATTATTGGCATCAATTTCGTAGATTTTGTCCATTCTTCGCATGTCAATAATTACACCTCCATTAGTTGGGGTTGATGATGAGTAGCATGAACTTCCTGCGGCTCGAATTGTCATAGGTATTGAGTACTCTCTGCATTTTTTCATTAAGTTTGAAAGCTCTTCAGTCGTACCAGGACGAACTACATGAGTAGCTTGATAATCTTGTTTGAATTTGTAGTGATACTTCGATAGCAACGAAAGATCACCGGAAGTTGCTTCAATGTCGTACATATCAGTGCTTACATGTGCAGGCGGTATAAATTCTTCTATTTCTTTTGTAAATTTAGTCTTTCCAATTTCTTGTTTTTCTTCAACTTTTGCTTTATTCATTTTCATTTTCACCTCATCTTATAAGAAGAGTCCTAAAATAAAGGCGCCCCACCAACCAATTAAGGTAAAGTATCCTGTCATTCTTGCGAGATTCCGTTGTCCAGAAGCACCGAATAGAAAACTCGCACTACCAGTCATTAAACCTATTGCTCCAAGCATTATGTGGAGTGCATGGATCATTCCAGAATAATTAAGTATTTCTGTTGGAGTCAAAAAAATTAAGAGAATAATGTTTATTATCGTTACAATTAAGGATCCTCCTGCTGTATATCCATGCCATAAAACGTATTTTTGTTCGTTGTATAAAACGAGAATAGTTCCAATCGATAGCGAAATTAATGCTGGCAAACCTAGGATTATACCTATATGCCAACTCAAACTAACACTGTCAATTATTTCAATACCGTTTAATACTACTATCAATGTCATCAAAATTCCGAAAATGATTATCCAAATCCAGATTAATACCTTCAGTTTATCCTTTTTTCTAAAATTCAATGTAAGAATCAGTGCTATAAATATCGTAACAGCTAAAAAGGAAAGGATTACTTGTATTTCAGGTTCCATATATCTTGCCTGTTTTTTGTATTGTGTTTAAATTTGTTTTTGGTTAAATTTTTGATATTCTATTTAATCATTTATAATGCTAAATAAAAGTTTTTATTGTAGAATAACTCCTAATAATCCTAAGAGAAATCCTAAGAGCATGTAAAGTGAAGCGATTTTAAAAATTAGAAATGTAAGTTTATTTGTTGGTTTAATTAAATTTTTGACTGATAAAATTATAACCAATACAGAACAGACCCCCCAGATAATTCTGATAATCCCGTTTGCACCTAATAATCTCGCAGCTTCGTAAAGCGCTACGCTACTAATAAACGCGCCAATAGCTATTACGCGCATAGTTTGGGCTTTTGAACTTACAAGAGGCCACATAGGTATTTTTGCTTTTTTGTATCCCTCAAAATTTTTAGGAATTAATGCTATTGTAAGAATATGTACGGGTATCCAAGCTAGAATGAAAATGAAAAACAAGAATCCAATCCAGTCTAAACTTCCCATTATAGTTGTCCTACCAGCCCATGCTGGAAGACCACCAGCAATCCCTCCAAAGATTATGCTATACTTAGTTCTTCTTTTTAATAGAATGGTATAAACTACAACATCAAAGAAGAAACCTAAAAATATAACTAATGCTGTCAACCAATTGAGGGTTAGAAATGCAAGAACAATACCTGTCACAGTTAACACGGTTCCGATAGTAAGAACTATTGGTGCTGTAACTTTACCACTTGGTAAGGGACGATCTTTCGTGCGCTCCATAATTGCATCAATATCTCTATCTATATACATATTCAGTACGGTAGTACCCGATACTGCGAGATAAAGCGAAATTGCTAAATGTAGTAAATTAAACCAGTTTATTTCAATTACTAAACCGAAAGCAGTAATTAAATAAGTTAAAACTCCAGTATAGAGTAAAAGCATGGTTTGTTTAGCTTTTATTAGCTCTCCAAATAGAGATAAAACATTTTTTAAATCCAAGAACATCCCCGAATGTTAAGTAAAATTATTCAGTTTATAACTGAATTAATACCAAATAAATATTTAATAGTGAAATTAAGAATACTATATAAAATTTTATTTAGAAAAAAATAAGATTAGACAAAAAGTAAACAGATTTTAAACAGTCTTCTCAGCAAGTATCAGAGGTTTAAACGCTGCTGGTCTAGTCTTTACATTTTTACCAAGCGCGTATAATCCGATTACAAAGCCTGTCAAGAGAAACCATACTCCCAGAAATGTAATATTCATAAAGATTAGATTACTTTCCCATTCTACCGGACGTAGCATATGTATCATTGCGAAAGGAAACGTTAAATTAAAACCGATAAAAAATATCCAACCTAGAATCTTTTTTAACTTACCTTTAACCTTGAAATGGTCGATAGCATGTACCATTAATGCTACAGCGATCATCACAGCTAATTGATGCCAGTGTCCCACGTTAAAATTATACTCCAGTTGTACGTATGAATGTAATCTGTAAATCCCATCTGTAGTAAGACCAACATAGATTTGAGGGAAAACTAAAAGTTGTGCTATCGCAAGAAGATAATAATATGAAAGTTTTACGGGTTCTCTAAACAATGCTTTAAGCTTTTCTGAACGCGATGCTGATTGGTAATCATCCCCCAAATGAGTCTTAATAGTGTTCTTCAAGCCAACTACTGACATCGTTAAAGTTCCGAGGATTAATATGCCAGCACCCACCCAAATGACATAATGGTTTAGAACCCAAGCACCATAAGATAATGTTATAATGCCAATCGGAGTAAGCAATAAGACAAATGTATAAAGTTTCCCTGACATTTTACTCGTACGGAAGGCGACCAACATAACCATAGCTGCTGATTGAGCAAGTTGTATGTGAAGGTGACCAACTATCATGTCTTGGACGATATCGTGTTCGTGCCCGAATGTTATACCGTGTCTAATAATTGCTTCTGCTAAAAATGCAATAGGTTCACGTTCCAATCCCCAAATAGTACTAGTAAAGTTTTCAATAGCTGCGAGAGCACCATATATTGTTGAAACAAGAATACATATCGCTAATACTACGAGATTAAAATATTCCAAATTCAAACCGCGGAATGTAGATCCACTTGGATTAGTTTTTGGAAATCTACCTTTTACTGGCCAAGCTGCTGCAACAAATACTGTTCCACCGATGAAACAAAGCAGCATGCCAAAAGTGAAAAATTCGTGGAAAAGTCTTAGACGTGTATAGGCAAAAATCATTCCGTTTATACCTACAATAAACGCACTAGGCACCAAAAGAACTTTTAAAGTTGGTAACCACTTCTTACGGATTTCGTAGTGTTCTAATATCCAGAATGTATTCGCTACTAAAAAGGGTACAGCTAATGAATGATATATCATGACAAGTCGAGCTGTCCTTGATATTATGTCGTCGTTAAGTAAGAAAGGAAAAATCGGCTCTCCCCCCATTAGGACAGTCAACGGTTCGGAAAAAGTTAGATACCAAAGAACTTGAATAAATACGAATATGAACAAGGCATAATGTATCTTCTTAAAACTCGATTTTGGTTCAATTTTCTTCTTCTGCGTTTCCATTGGGTTTTCTAATCCAGTTTGCATTGGGACCGTTTCTGTTTCTATTTTTAACACCTTAGATAGATTAAAAAAATATTTTTTAAATTGTTTAATAACTGCTCTTACTTAAGTTTGGTACGTTTTTTTGTCCTAACATTGGTAAGATAAATAGTAACCCAAATACTATAATCGTCGAGACAATTGTAGGAATTACTGCTAAAGAGAAGGTTCCATGTGGGTTATGGTAAGGTTGTCCAACATAAAAATGTTCTGTTAGGCTTCCACCGAGGGAACAATGAGCAGTTACAGTAATATTTGCCTTATCTCCGGCTGGAAAACTCAGTATATAATTATTTAAATTGTGAGCTAGTTGTTCAGTAAAGTCGAACGAATAATCAGGAGCTTCAGGAGGATGGTAAGGATCACTACTATTAATCCAAATTTCCATCAAGTATACATAGTGATAAGAAGGATCCGTAACTCCGTGTGTGATTTTAACGCTAAGTTCTTGTGCATTTAAGTCATACTCCATATCCATAGTAATAGGACTATGAGCTTTCACGTCTAGAACGCTCATCGTAACACCGAAAATTAAAAGGACTGACAAAATGTAAAATATTTTTTTTGTAGACATTTTAATTCGGTTTTTTTTTAAATTTAAATTTATGAATTTCTAAAATAGTTAAGCAATTTAATATTTTTACTTTTTCAATGAAAAATTATAACCTAATTGTCTAATTTCACGCTTTAATCAAATTTGGATAATTTTTACTCATTTTTTGATTTTGGTTTGAGTTCTTCTTTCGATACTTATAATATAGAATAAAACTAATGGCTGAAAAAATAAAAAAAATTTAATCATTTTTAAGATTTTTTAAAAGCACTACGAGAACGATAGCTATGATTAAGGGAATGATGATTCCTAATGCTAAAGTAAATTGGGCATTATAAATTTCGTATACAACACCAGAGACAGGTGCTCCAATAGCCACACCTGCTACAATTAAGGCGTAGAATGTTCCTGTCGCTATACCACTCTCAGAATCTTTATTTTTCTCTTTAATCATTCCAGCTGAGGAAGGAAATATCAATCCATGGCCTACGCCTAGAAGAGCCATTCCGATCATAGGTAATGGGGCTTCTAAAGATATTATAAAAACCCCAAATGATAACGCAATTAGAAATAATCCAATTAGCATTACCTTAATGTAGCCTATTTTATCGCCCAATATTCCTGCGGGATAATGAATAAGTATCGAAAAAATAACCATAATGCTAAGTATCATCCCAATTTGACCAACCGTATAGGTTGCAGATTCTAACATGACCGTATATGTTGCTGTAACTATTCCCATGTTAAACATCATTGCTAGTATCGAAAAGTAAGGACTTATCATCGATTTTCTAAAGACAACTTTTCTAAATAGTTTGACTTCCTCGCGGAGGTTGATTTTCTCTTTGGATGGTTGATAAATAGAAGGAAGAAGTAGTGAAATAAATGACATGACGAATAAAACAATTGCAATTATGAAAAAGAAATTGCTTTCTCCAATTATTTGAGCAACTAGGCCACCTAACAAGAATCCTATCAAATTTGAAAATCCGATGGACATTCCATATAGTGCCATCCCCCTTCCGCTCCGTTTTTGGGAAGTAGCGTCAGCGATATAAGACATTGTAGCAGGTCCTCCAAAACCACCTCCTATTCCGTGAATAATTCTTCCAAATAATAGGAAAATAGGGTCTTGAGCTAAAGCATATAGAAGCATTGATAACCCATCTAAAAACACACCAATCGATATAAGCCATTTTCTCCCTAGTTTATCAACGAGCCTTCCAAAAACAATATTAGATGGGATATGCACCATAGAATATATTCCAACGATTAATCCGGTTAATATAATAGAAGCTCCTAATTTTCCCGCATAAGTTGCAATAATAGGAATCGCAGCGTTGCTATCAAAATTGACCATAAACGATAATGTAAGTACTAAAAAAATGTATTTTCTCCCAATGTGCAGAGCTTTTTTGTCGTTACCCTCAAAGATATTTGCAGAGTTCTGAGTAATGAGTTATCTCACCAAAAGTAGTTTTTAATTTGTTTTCTAGTTAGTAATTTCAAATTTCACATTAAAATTAAAACTTTTTGTGTTAAAGTAGATTATTTTATATAGTATTTTTTATTGTGAAAAATAAATTATAATGACACCTTCTAAAAATCGCCTAGAACAAGAATACAGAGCAATTAAAACTATGATTCGAATGTATTGTAAAAAGTTTCATTACTACGAAAAAGGTTTATGTCAAGAATGCTGTGCTCTTCTCAAATACGCTGAACAACGATTGAATAATTGTAAATTTGGTGAAAATAAACCCACATGTGATACATGTTCAATTCATTGTTATAAATCCGAGATGAGGGGGAATATAAGAGAAGCATGTGTTATACCGGTCCTCGGATGATATACACACATCCTATTATGAGATTTCAGCACTTATCTTAAAAAATGAAAAAAAAGGAAAATTTAGATAAATAAGAATTCCAGAGTTTTACTTGAATCTAGATCGTTTTACTCTGTTAATTATAAATTATTTTTGTCAGTTCACTTTCTTCTCCTTTAAGATAATTCTTGAGAATACCCTTCTTGTTCATTGAGAGAATAGCTACTTTAAGACCTTCTTGTATTTGATCCCTAATCAAAGCCAGTGAAAGCAATTTACCCCGCATTTTACCAGACGCATCATTTTTAGCTGTTTCGTTCTTGGTGCTTAAGAATTGCTCAATCTCATTGATATTTATTTCTCTAAGCAAATGTGCATGCTCTCCCGATTTTGGGTCTTTATCGAACACACCAGGCACATCTGTTGCAAATAATAATTGTTTAGCCAGCAATACGCGCGAAAGAACAACGGCTAATTGATCTCCGCTACAAACGCTAAATCCCATACTAGTATCGTACATCATGTCTCCTCCAATCAGTGGGACCATTCCCAAAGATAAAAAGCCTTTCAAAGAGCTAAAACTATAATCTGTGATTACCATCTTATTACCCACAACCATCGAAGAGGCGTGCATCAAGTTAATAGGAATCCCTTCCTCCAGAAAAGTAGAAGCGATGGTTTTTCGAAACTCATTCACGATTTGCTGCGTTTTTGACATTGAAATTAATTGATCCTTATTTCTAAAGCCTTTATGAAGGTTGTATTTTAACACGGGGGGATGACCGAAAGAACCTACTCCGTGGACAATCACAAGACTTTTGATTAGACCTAAATCTATACATTCTTTTATTTCCACAGCAACTGCTTTTATAACATTCTCTCTTAGTTTGTATGCCGTTGATTTATCTGTAAGCAATGAACCGCCAAGTTTTATAACTAATACTTCTTCTGCCGTCATTTAAACTCCTAAATATTATATTAGAAACTAAAAGAATAAGGCCAAAAGTCTGGAAATCCCAATTCAAATATCAAAATAACGATTATGACCGCCAGAAAAATTGTGAAGTTATCAATACCCTTAGGTGATAACGCTTCTACTACAGTGGCAACTATACTTACTATAATTATTGGCAAAATGAGTGTAATTAGATTAAAATTCGGAACCTCTAGAGAAAATATCAAGACGAGGATAGAGCTAACTAAAATGGATCCACCCAGCATACCTATACTTCCTATAATGGTTTTTTCGCTTTTTTTAATTCCAAACTTTTTTTCTCCACCATATTTACGCCCTATTATATCCGCTAACCCATCTCCACCTGAAACACATCCTATAATAAGTAGAGCCGTAGGATTTGCGTTATTTATGCCGGTAGATGGAACGTAAAACCAAAAGAAAGTCATTAATACCATAACAATTGAATAGTATAGGGTTCCTTGAAGAAGTTCTCTAGGATCTCCCGATCTCGACATTGACGCCACAAAACTCTCATTCTTCATTAGACCAGTACCGATAGCTACGAATTGTAATACGAATAATAGCGGGACTATTACAGCTATATAATGACTAATAATTTCACCTGAAAAGAGCATCCATGTAACTAAGAATATGGGACCAGCAAAAATATGCACAAACTTTCTCGTAATGATTTGAGAGACTTTTCCCTTTTTTTGCATGACACCATTGATTTGTACCAAAGCTAATAATATAACAATAGATATGACGGTCGCAATTATATCCCAAACAAAAGCCAAATTACTATCAAATGGATTAAATACCACGATTAATCACTATTCACATAAAAGAATTATTTTATAATAGAACTAACTATTATTAAAGTTCCTAAATTAAAAATAATTCCTAAAAATCTTAGAAGATAAAATTAAATCTACTCCTCTTATATAATATTAAATTCATTCAGTTTTTCGCCAAAAAAAAAAATAAGTTTAGATTCTTTAATTACATATTTTTAATGGTTATTAAGATAGAGTTATTACTCCAGTAAGAGCAAAAATAGCGAATCTTACCATCAGAATTACCAATGCCACAACTGCTTTTGCTAATTTAAATTCTTTCAATAGTATTATGTCTCTAAAAGTAGAATTCATACAAAATCTTCCGCATTGCAACACGAAGCCAAAAAGAGCTCCAACTAAAAGTCTAACTACCATTGCATAAATAAATTACAATACTATTTTTTCATATTATTTTATTTTTATCAGGAGTCACCATGCAGAATTCCCTGTCTTTTCCGAAGAAACTACTTTATGGCCTAAAAATTCCATCGTCTCGGAATCCTCTCAGCAGAGAGGGGATAATCGATTAAAATCTCTAAAATCTCTCCTGATTTCATTTTTTTAAATTTTAATTAACTTTTAATGTCTGAATAGAGGCAGATCTCGCCCATACAATCCAAATTTTCTGTAATTTCAACCATTTACTATAAACCATGATGTTTTGTATTAATTTTTTGAATAATTATTCGATTGAAATAGCTTAGGTTTATTATTTATAGATATATTTAAAAATTATTAATAATTATTCAAAAAAATATTAAACTACGAAAAACGGTTTCTTTTCTATCGAATTTGATATTAATAATCATTCAAATAACCATATAATTTACGAAAAGCGATTTTATGCCTATCGAATTTAATATTTGAATAATTATTTTTGATCAAAATTAAAGCAAAAAATATAATTTTAATTAAAAACTCAAGTTTAAAGAATAATGATTCAGAAAAATTTAGCCCAAACAAGGATGGTTTCGTTATAGGATGTTTTTTTTTATTACTGCATTTTGTAATTTTATCGTAACTTATATTTGTAAAAGCAGAAGTTTTTATATTAAATTATGATTAAATAATCTCAACTAATTTTAAACAAATTAGCTAATTTTAAAATTCAAAAAAAAAAAACAATAATTAGAAGATGAAAAATGGCAGTTAAAGTAGCTTTTATGCAAAATAGCGATTGTTGGGGATGTCATCAATCTTTATTGAATGCGCATTTAGGATTGTTGCCAGTTCTCCCAGCGCTTGATATTGTATATTGGCCAGCAGTTGTAGATTTCAAACACGATTCACTAAAAGCGCGACCAGACGGTGATATTCTAGTAGGCTTCGTAGAAGGTAGTTTAAGAACAAACGCGGATGTAGAAAACGCCAAGCTCATGAGGGCTAAATGCCAACTCATAATTGCTTTTGGCAGTTGTTCCTGCTATGGTAACGTTCACGGATTAGCTAATGAGTGGGATATTGAAGAAGCTATCAAACGAAAATTTACACAAGTAGAGTCGATTACTGATGAATCTCCGCACGAACCAAAGGAACATATGCCGGGATTTATGAGAAAAATTGTTCCATTGGACGAAGTCATAAGCGTTGACGCATATATGGCGGGTTGCCCACCGAAACCAGAAGCTATCCTAAGTGCAGTTCAATTTTTACTAGGTCAAAAGCCACAGCCGATGGCAGATTTATCTTTCTGTAACGATTGCTCTTTAAATAACGAGAGTTGTTTACTAGAAAAATATGATTTATGTTTTGGCCCTATTACTAGTATTGGATGTACCTTAAAATGCACTGATAATGGTGATCCGTGCGTTGGTTGTCTAGGTCCGGCAAAAACAGTTTCAGCAAGAGCAGAAAAATTGAAAGCAATGACGCAGAATATCGATCAACTTAGTTCTGGTGACAAGAAGAATTTACACGAGTTTTTAACACTGTTTTTAAATGTACCTCTAATGTCTGGATTTGATCTAGCGGGGGACATCTTAAAACAAGTGAGAAGAACGGGTCAACCTAAAACCGCTTTAGCAAACATACCCGCAGATACAGGAGATATTTACGCAAATCTCATGAAATATCTGAAGAACAATCGAGAATTTATAAAGATATCAAATGTATGCGACCAATGTGACCTTGAAATCGGAAGCAAGTCTCGAATGACAAAAGTAAAACGGGATTACGAAGGACTACCAAATAAAACAGATTGTTTAATAGAACAAGGTTACCTATGTGCAGGTCCGATAACAAGAGCAGGTTGTGGAGGTATGTGTATGAGAGTTAATGCGCCCTGTTCTGGCTGCTTTGGTCAAACAGCTTGGGGAGTTGATCAAGCTGAACGCTTTGCTGATGTTGTAACAAAGGGCTTTAATGTGGCTTTATCAAAAGAAGAATTGCTTGCGCAAGTTAAAGATAAGCTAGGCTTCATGGAAAAGTTTACATTAGCGACTAATAAAAATTATAGGTAGGTGTAAAAAAGATGGTAAAAGAAATAAATGTAGAACCAGTCACTCGATTAGAGGGACATGGAGGATTAAGAATTGTCATCGGAGATGACGGCAAGGTAAAAAACGCTCAGTTTAACATAGCTTCAACCCGTTTTTTCGAGAAATTTCTTGAAGGACGCTATTGTGAACATATACCTAGAATAACACCTAGAATTTGCGGAATTTGTCCAATCCCACATCACTTAACTCCTACTAAAGCTGTTGAGGATGCTTGGGGGGTCACTATCCCAGAGCCAGCTCGAAAATTACGAATTTTGCTACAAAATGCGAAACAGTATTCCAGCCACGCACTACACTTTTATGCACTCGCAGCACCAGATTTTTTATTAGGTCCTTTTGCGGATCCTGCGTTACGGAATGTAGTTCACGTGATTAGTAAAATGCCTGAAGTTGGAGCAATGGCTTTGAAAATGATGGATTTCGGTCAAAAACTCTGCGCGGATATTGGAGGAAAATCAGTTCATCCTATTTCTGCAATTGTTGGAGGCATGAAACAGCCAATGAGTGAAGCATCTCGGGATAAATTCTTAGCACAAGTTAACGAACAAGTTGAATTCACAAAGAAAACTGTAGAAATTGGATTAAAGGTCGTCGAAGATTATTGGGATGTAGTAGCAAATGTAGGAGTCGTCCCAACCTATTACCTAGGGATGACTAATAATGGAGTGCACGATATCTACGAAGGAGATATTCGAATAGTTACACCTGAGGGCAAAAAAATAGACTATGATGTTCATAACTATTTAGATGTTTTAGGTGAGCATATTCCAGAGCATTCTTATGCGACTCATATGTATTACAAACCAGCAGGGTATCCAGATGGAATCTATCGTTCTAACACATTAGCAATGATAAATTGTGCTGATAAAATGGCAACTCCTTTGGCAGACGGCGCACTTAAAGCTTTTAGAGATAAAATTGGACCAATTTCCCATCATACTTTCGCATATCACTGGGCTCGATTAATTGAACTAGTTGAGGCTATTGAAATGGTTGCAACATTATTACAGGATCCTGATGTTGTTAATCCTGATTGTAAAACTTTAGATGTCCAACCAAGAGAAGGAAATGGTGTTGGTATGACTGAAGCCCCACGAGGTAATCTCTTGTACAACATTTGGTCTGATGCTGATGGAATATGTAAGAAAGCTAATCTCTTAGTAGCAACGAATCACAACATTGCTGGGATTGAGAAGACGCTAATGCATGTAGCAAAACAAGTATTTGAAGATAAGGTATTAGAAGGATTAAAATTACCAGACCCTTGGATTGATTAAAAATAAAAAGAGGAAACCGTGATTAAAAAAATGAGCGAAGAAGTACCTGAAGGTGTAGTAAACCTTTTAGAAATGATCGTGCGTTGTTTCGATTGTTGACTATCGTGTGCAGCCCACATAACCGTTGTTAAAGAAAACGGTGAAGAGGTTTACTCTCGCAAATTGAATGTTGGCTTAGGATGAATATCCAATAAAAACAATAGATTGGATATAACTGCCCCTTGCCCGGGGTAAAAGCCAATAAATATATAAAATAAATGGAAATGAATAATTGGAAAAGATGTGAAAAGTATGACAGTAGATTTTGAATTTCGAAAACAAGTTATGGATTATCATATCGGGTCTGATTTAATTAAGTATTGCTTTCAATGTAGTCGTTGCGCAGATAATTGTCCAGTTACTAATGTAACGACAGACTTCTATACGACTACAGGATACAATCCAAGAAGTAATATACTAAATGCCTTGTTAGGATACAAGGATGCAATATTTTCTGCTGACGCTCTGACTATTTGGGGCTGTACAGTATGCGACACCTGTAACGAAGTCTGTCCTCAAAACATCGAATTAACTGAGATTTTTACACTTTTAAAAAATCAAAGTGTAGCAAACGGAAATGCACCTGATTTTATTTATTCACAAGCGAGAGCAATTTTTGATAGCGCGAAGGCTATTCCCACTCAGCCTGCTATAGAGCGTAGACGAGAACAATTAGGTCTACCACCTGTTGCAGAGCCAGATGTGAGTGAATTCCGAACTTTATTAAAAAATATTGGAGCAGATAAAAAGCTAAAATAGGAGGAATGATAAAAAATGACAGAATATAAAATGTTTGAAGGTTGTACCATCGGAAATCGTATTCCTTTCATAGAAGCCGCATCCAGAAAAGTTTTTGATAAAGTTGGAATTGAGACCTCGCAAACTAATTTCTCTTGTTGCCCTGACCCTACGGGTATGAAATCGTTTGATAATGATGCTTGGTTAGCAATTGGCGCAAGAAACTTATGTTTAGCGGAAGCTGAAGGAAAAGACATAATCTCTTTATGTAATGGTTGTACTAATACGCTTCGAGGAGTTCAACATCAATTAAAACACAACTCTTGGAAAAAGGATAAGATCAATAAGGAACTCGCTAAAATCGGGAAAGAATACAAAGGTTCCATAGACATAAAGCATTTTGTTGATGTGCTAAGTGATAATTTAGACAAAGTTAAAGGAGCAATCACTAAGCCCCTTAACGGTCTAAAAGTCGCTGTCCATCCAGGATGCCATTATATGCGACCTGCAGAATGGATGGAATCCGACGATCCCATGAGACCAACTACGCTTAAGAAACTCGTAGAAGCAAGCGGAGCAACTGTTGTCGATTATGGAGAAGAGATTTTATGTTGCGGAAGCGCTGTGACTAACGCTTATGAAGAACACGGATTTGCTAACTTAAAGATTAAGATGGACGCCATCAAAAAATCTGGAGCAGACGTGATTGCTGTAAATTGTCCAGCGTGTTATCAACAATTCGACACTAGACAGCGAGATTTAGGTAAGGCATACGAGACAGAATATGATACTCCAGCAATGTATATTACAGAACTTTACGCTTTAGCGATGGGCTTCACTCCAGATGATATCGGCTTGAAATTTCACAGAATTCGATTAACATCCACATTAGAAAAACTTGGTTTATAAACAAATTTATAACTTTATTTTTTTATTTTTTTTAATATATTTTTTCTCTTAAGCTAAAATTTAATTTTAGATAAATAGTAGTATTTAGATTGAGTTCCTTCTTCTCATTAGAAGAATATAAAAAGTAGTTAAGTTATTGTTTTCGTACGGTATCAGTATATTTATTTGCTTGATAAATCAATGTATTTCTTAGTTCAATTGGAATTTTTTCAAACTCCTTTTGAGCTTCAAGAAATAAATCATCAATAGAAGGAGTAGTTCCTTTATCTTCTATTATCCATGTGGTCATAGTGTTTATATCATTTTCACCTTCCCACTCTATTGTTGGAATTTCTTCTTTAGTGTGAATACCCTTCTTATAAATACCTTTTGTTAATAGTTTATCAAATAGAGTGTCGCAAGAAATCCATTTTTCTGAGAGGTAACATTCACACCAAAGATGATTTGATATTATATTTGGGGACAAGTTATAAAATGATTCTGAAACTATGCCTTTAATACATTCTTTACGTAAAGAAGCAATATGATATTTAGCTGGGATATTGACAGCACATAACAATGCAACTTGAAGATTTGTTTTGGTACCACAATCACCAAATCTGTTTTTAAGAGTTCTAGATGCTTTGTCACTTTCACACATCAAGTAAGTGATCTGATCTCTTACAAAATGAAAAATATTTAACGCCATCTCTTTGGGAGTTTTATCATTCTTAGTAAGTTTCTTTGCTTTAATAATTATTTCTTGATGGTTAAAATCACAAAATTCTGTTGGTTTCAAATAAACCTCCATACTTTTTATTGGTTGTAATTCCATCCTTGAATTTACCCTCTATATACAATTTTGATTCTGACAATTTTGTATCATAACATTTAATTTAAATAATTTATGTAAGGTATAAAATTAGGAAGGAATTGAGAAACTCCCAAAAAAAAATAAACAGAAGAAATTTATTATAAAATTTATATTTAGTTAAAATTGTTGCTTAAAAATGAAGATTACCTAGGTAATTATCCAGGAATTATGATTGTTTATTGATATTTGTTTAATTTTGTTCAATCTTTCTAACTCTTTCAGGCTGTTCAAGTTTGTCATCATATCAGATGCTTCAGCTATAACAATCGTTTCCATGAAATCAGGATTAGTTAAATACTTTTTAAATCTTTTTAAATATAGTTTAAATGTTTCTTTCGTAATATCATTAAGATTCATAGAACCATGAGCTTGGAGTAATTCAATTAATTGATTTTCTTTATAGGTAAGTGTTTCTAAAAATGTTAATAGACGGCGTTTTAAATCCGTAGTAATAGGATTCTTGCCATGTCCTGATAAAATCATTTTTACAGTTCCTTCCTCAACCATAGTAATCACAGCATTTATCGACTTTTTTAACTGATAAACATTTCCTGCATTTCCTGAGATATATGCTCCTGTTTTACTCAAATGAATATCAGAAGAGAATAATATATTATCTCGTTCTCTGAGCAACATACACATCCCTGGAGTATGCCCGGGGGCGTGAATTATTTTTAAATCTCCTGGTAGTACATCTCCGTCTTTAAAAGTATCGTTAACTTTTCTATCTTTAATATTCCAAACATCAAAAATCAATTTAAAACTATTTTTTATAACTTGATTTGAATTAGAAATTGTATAATAATTTATTGCATTTATAAAATCCTTATATTTTGTTTCTTTTTCCATTAGAGGGATATTAAAGAGCATTTGATAATATTCGTTTGAATCTTCAACATATTTTTTATCTTGCTCATGTATTAAGATTTCTATATTAGGATTCTTTTTATAAAGGAGATCTAATAATGCTATGTGATCGCTATGACCGTGCGTTATATAAATATATTTGATATTTTGATAATTTATATTATTATTTTTTAAAGTAATGTTAAGCTTTCTTCTTGAACAACCAGGATCAATAATTGCGTAATCTTTCTCATCTAATTTAATTAAATAACAATTACAAGAATTGAAATTCATTGTTTCCATTGAATCTTGATGAATTAATAGAATATCTTCTTTAATTACAGAATACGCCTGTGTTTCTCTTTTTGAATGTCCAGAAATCATCTCAAATACGTCCTTTTTGGTTCGACTTTAAAAAATTAGCATATTGCCACATGCGAATTAAGACCCACACTCCTTCTTCAGGATAATAAACGGGAATCCCATGATCTTGGAGATATGCAACAAATTTTTCTTTTCTGGTACTATAACAAGTTAGAATAACTGGTTTCTGGTATCTATTTTTAAATTCAATTAATTCTTCAAAAAGAGCAATGAAAAACTCCTCCATCATTTCTCCAAAGCTTCGCATGGTTTGGACACTTTCATTATCCTTCATATAATCTGGAACATTTAAGAGATGGTTATAGTATTCAGTTCCCATCAGTCCATAAAAGATAAGTGAATCTATTTCATCACTTTTTAGTAGTATATCTGGCATTACATTCAAATAGTTTTGCATATCGTCTGAATAAGTTAAGTCAATGGGATTAATAGTAGAAGCTGTTTTGGGCATCCATGGTTTTAACTTTTCTTGTAAGTCATTACTTAATAATGGCACTTTCATAC
>JAGXNP010000038.1:0-19448 GCA_019894885.1 Promethearchaeota archaeon
GAGTTTTAATTGGATTTAAATGTAATTCATATATTTCTCGAATCAAAATCACAAAAATTTTTAGTTTACCATTATTTCTTTATTGTATTAATAATGATAAATATGGGCCTGTAGATCAGTAGCAGATCGCTTGGTTCGCAATCAAGAGGTCACGGGTTCAATTCCCGTCAGGTCCACTATTATTTTAATTATCTTATTTAAAATTTTAACTAGCATCTTCTCCAAGTCCCAGTTGTGACACCATCATTCTCTTGAGCTCTTCCTTATTTTTAGGTAATCCAAACATATCCGCGTACTTATCAGTTGTAGTTAATTCTGCTGACCTCCCTTTTTTTACAGCTATAATTAAATCATTGTCTAATAAGTATTTAACATGTTCATAGGCACCGCTTCCTCTTAATTTAATAACAGTTGACTTTAAAATTGGTTGTTTCAACGCAATTACTGTAAGTGTTCTTAAGTAGCGCTCAGCAATAGCACCACCTTTAGCGAATTTGGAAACTGTCTCGGTAAGTTCAGGTCTTAGCTGCATTTGATACTTTTCTCCAATTTGGGCGACAATCAATGCACTTTCACGTTCTAAATAATCAAAAGCAACAACTCTTACGAGTTCTTCTACTTCTTTTTTTGGGATTTCTAATTTAGTTGATAATTCTTCTACATCCAAAGGTCTACCAGCGGCATAGAGCGCACCCTCTATCAAATTTTTCCGTAGAACTTTTAATTGTAATACTAATTCTTCTTTCGTGAGTTCTTGAGGTATTTGGGATTCATCCGTATCATCTCTAACAAATTCGGTATCTTGTTCAGTTAAAATTTCTTCTGATGGCTCGATACTCAATGATTCCTCTTCCTCGATATTAAATTCCTCCTGAATATCCTCTTTGATCTCTTCTTCTTCAAAATCTTCTTTAATATATTCTTCTATAGTTTCTTTGGTCTCTGAATCGATCTCAATATTTTCTGAACTCTTTTCTTCTTGAGGAATATCTTCACCATAGGCCTCATCTAAAGATGCATCTTCTTTGGTTTCAGGTTCAAATTGATTTTCAGATTCTTTATCATTCTTTTCGTTCAAATTAAATCGCCAAAATTATGTAAAATTGATTATTTTTTTAAATTTATTGAGAAATTCTTAAAATCTTCGTCTTGATATAGTTCTAACTTATTGCCAGTCGAGAGGAACATTAATGCTAAAAACATACGCACAAAAGCAAACTTCTTGCCAATCTCGCTATCTTCTTTAGAATTAATAATTTCTGCCATTTCAAAAAAAGTCGTTTCTTTACCATCGAGCTGTATTTTAGTTTTTATTCTGTTAAACCAAGATTCATGCAACTCTTCTACGGTTTGCTCCTTCCCACTAATGTGTTTTAAAAGTTCTTTTGGTAGTTGTGCTTTAGATTTCATTTGAATTTTTTGATCTTTTAATTCCTCCCGTCTCATTCTTCGCCTCTTTAACTTTTCTTTATTTTGCATAGTCTCTATAATTGCAGATCTCATCGCGTCAAATAATTCTTCTTTAGTGGAGATTAACATTTTAGGTTGAATAGGTTGTGGTAATGTTTTGGGTATTGATCTACCGTGCTTTTCTCTAAATTGCGCTAATTCTTCCTTTTTCTGAATCTGTTCTTCTTCTCGTATAATGCTAGAGATTTTGTAATGATGTAATACTGCTGAAGTTTTAAGCGCTATTCCTGCTATCTTATAATTTATTAAATCTTCGTGAAGCATATTATTAAAGAATTTATCTACTAATGACGATAAGTCATAAAATGCAACATTGGACTCTTTTGCTATTTCTGGATCCAATAAGCTAGAATAGGGTGGTTTTTGCCAAAATTTTAACTCCATCTTTTCTTTGTGGAGTAATGCGGGATCTTCTTCCACACCAGCAATCAATTCCTCTTCCACATCCTCATCTTCTTGAGTTCTATCAATAAATTCCGGATGAGAAGAAATTTCTTCTAGAAGCTTTATAATATCGCTCTTTTTAGATTTAGTGGGAATTTTTACATTATTCTTTCCTGCAAAATCTCGTAATTGTTTTATACTCAATTCGCTGAAATTAAATTTTTTCTGCTCACTCTCATTTTCTGGAACGATTTTACACCTCAAGCTTAGAATTTTTAATTTTCTTCAATATTAGGGGGCACATCCGGAAGTTCGAGTAACCTTTTCGCTTCTTCTTCTAAATCGACACTAAAGATATCGGTTATTCCACTCTGTTGCATAGAAACTCCATATATTCGGTCAGCGTTAACAATATTCTCTTCTCTGTGACTTATTACCATAAATTGCGCTTGTCTGGCAAATTCTTTAATTACAATACTTACCCGATGTACATTTGGTCCATCTAATGCGGCATCTATTTCGTCCATAATATAAAATGGCGCAGGATAAAATTCCTGAACCGCAAAAATAAATGACAAAGCGACGAGTGTTTTTTCTCCTCCACTCAATATTTCTAAACTGGAAATACGCTTCCCGCGGGGTCTAGCTTCTATACTACATCCTCCTTCAAAAGGTTTATCTGGTCTATCAAGAATCATTTTAGCAGATCCCCCCGGTGAAAGCAATTGAAAGATGCGAGCAAACTCACGATTAATTTCGTGGTAAGCCTTCATAAATGTTCTAGTTTTTTCCAATTCGATTTTTTCAATAGCGTCGAGAATTGCTTTTCTTTCACGTTGTATCGTTTGCCTTCTCATATCTATTTCGTCAAATCTCTCTTTAATAGTATCAAATTGCTTAATAGCTTTTAAGTTAACTGGTTCCAAAGCTTTTTTTTTGTTGTTAGCTGTAGAAATATCTGATTGTAATCCAGACTCTGAGAATTCTTCAGTCACTGCTGGCAAAGCGCCGTAATCCTTAGATCTCTGATAAAGGGTTTCTATCTGATCTGTAGTAATAATCTTTTTTGATTCAAAATTGTTTAGTTTTGAATTTTCCATTGAAAGATCAGAGCGTAGGTCGTTTATTACTTTCTGATAATTTTTTTGTTTTTGCCAAGATATATCTTTTCCTTGAATCTCTTTATTAATTTCTTCTTGTTTTACATTCTTTTTGTCTTCTTCTTGTTTTAATTCAATTTCAATGTTCTCAATATCTTTTACCATTAATTCTATTTGTTTCTCAGTTTCATTGATGTCTTGGTTAAGAGAAATGATTTTTTGTTCTCGTTCTTTATTTTTATTTAATTCGTTTAATTTTGCTTGAATTTTTTGGAGATCTTTATTGAATTTATTTAATTCTTTTTGAACTTTCTTTTGTGCTTCCAACTCTTTGTTTTTATCTTCTCTTAAAGCATCAATGACTAATTGGATTTCATTGACTTTCTTCTGCACCTCTTCTACCTGGGTATTAAAACCCTCTATTTCTTGAGTACTGGTTTTAATATTCTCGTCAGCTTCCAAGTTTTCTTTAGCTAATTCTTCTATTGAATTGATAATCATCATAACATTCTCAAGTGCCCTTAGATTATCCATTGTACTCTCTAATTTTTTATTCTGGTCACCAATATGGGTTCTTAACTTTTCTGTATTCTCCCAAAACTTATTTTTTTCTAAAATTTGAGAATCGATTTTTGATGTTAAAGCTTCTTGTTCTAAACTGAGTTTTTTAATGTTTTCTTCGGTGCTAAGTATAGTATTTTTCTTATTTTCTATATTTGAATTTAGTTCTTGGATGTTATTCTCAATATCAATGATTTTTTCATAAAAATTTTGTATTCCCTGCAATTCTTGAAGTTTTTTTTGCAAATCGTCTAATCCTTGTTGCTTTAATTCTATATTTTCCTTGATAGTAGAAACTTTACCCCAGTAGTCCTCTTTGAGTTGTTTTAATTTTTTTATTTCTTCATTGAAATTCTCTTTTTGTTTTTCTTCAATTACAGTATTCCTCTGCTTAATCTCATCTTCAGATTTTTCTATTTTTTCGTGTAATTCAGTAATTCTCTTATTAACTTCTTCTAATCTCTTATTAATTGCCGATAAGTCCTCTGAATCATGCTTTTCTTGAGTATTTATCCTAGTTAAGTCTTTTTCAATTATATTTAGATCCATATTTTGAGATGTGATATTTTCAGTAATCTCTTCAAGCTGTTTATACAGCTCTTGCGATTTTGACATGGTGAGTTTTCGCAATGATAAGTATACATTCTCAAGAATTTCCATTAAATCTTGGACGAAACTATCAAAGGTTGATGTAGATTGTTGAATCTCTATATCAGCTGTTTCCTTTACTGAATCAATTAATTGATCTATCGTTGTGTCAACATTCTCAGTAAAAAGAGTTAATGTCTGAAGTATAGATTTAAGAGTTTCAGACATTTCAGGAGTTTCTGGTTTCTGTTCTGCTTCTGCTTCAGCTTCAGAGCTTACGTCTTCAACAGTCTTCATAATATCGATAATATCAAGGACAAATTGTTTAAAGTTGACTGCTGACGTCTCAATTGCCTCAGCATTGGATTGTTGAATATTGCTCTTAATAGATTCGACGGAAATATTGATATTCTGAGTGAGCATGTTCAATATTTGCAGGATTCCTGTTATATCTTCTGTATTTCTTTCGTATTCTTTTTCTGTATTTTCTATTTTAACTAACAAATTATTTTTCTCAGTAGTTAGCTCTCCTATTCGTCTTTGAATGTTATCTTTTTTTTTATTAAGTTCTTCTGATTCAGAGCTAGTTTTAGTTAAGTTTGCGTTTAGAGTTGACGATTTTAATTCCAAATCTTGTTTTTCTCTCTCAAGATTGGTTAATTCTTTTTTTAATAGATTTAACTTTGTATTAATATTATCAATTTTAGTTTTGTTATCATTAATTTCTGATTCAATAGAATCCTGTTTCATTAACAGTAATTCTAATTCATGTTCATTTTTTCTATAAATAGAATCTTCATCTTTTATTTGCTGTCGATAACTGTTTATTTCATTAGTTAGGGCTTTTTTTTCCTTTAATAGCTCTTTTAACGCCTCTTCTGTGTCTTTACCTTTACTTAATTCTTTTATTTTTTCTTCAGTCTTAATTTTATCAGAGTTCAACTTTTCTATCCTATCGGTGTTCATCTTAATCTCTGTATTTAGTGATGACAACATAGATTTGAGATCGGCTGACTTTGAATTAAGTTTGTTCTTATCTTCCCGAAAGTTTAAAATAATTTTTTCTAATTCTTGTTGATTTTCGTTCTCTTTAGAGATTTTTATATTTAAGTCATTGATTTCTTTTCTTATTACTTTAGCTTCATTATTTGTGTTGGCAATCGCTTCTTCAACGCTTTCTGAATCTCCTTTTAATTTGCTAAGTTCTAGTTCTAATTTCTGTTTTTTTTCTTCGTTTTTCTTTATATTTTCTTTTAAAATTTTATTTTGAGCTTTATTCGATGAAATACTTTGCTTTATAGTGGAGATTTCTGCGTTAAAATTCGATTTTACATCGTTTTGATCTTTAATTTTTGCATCCATATCAGCTTGTTTCTGGTGTTTACTTTCGATTTCTGCTTTTGCTGCTTCAATTTGACTCTCTGTATCTGCTACAATCTTCATTTCTGATTCAATTAAAAAATCATATGTCTGACCTTCATCAAGAATCATCTGTAATTTTTCCAAAGTATTAATTTCTTGCGAAAATTTTTCAATGGATTTATTTGCGAGGGTTAAAGACGTATGATTTGAAGATTGTTGCGTTTTAAGTTGAGTAATTTTTTCAGTGATTAATTCCTTTTCTTTTTCTTTTTCAGTTATAGTTTTTTGTATATTTTCCATAACTAATGATTCCTGTTTTAGAATTTCGTCCTGTCTTGTTAGTTTTTCTTTTAATTCTTCTAAGATTGTATTAGATTCTTCAATATTTTTTTCAAGATCATTTTCTTCCTTCCTCAATTTCTCTATCTTTAATGCTATCAATTGAGCGTTGTATAAGTTGATTTGTTCCTCTAACTCTTTCCATGCTAAAGCGTCATTCTTTTCTTTTTCTACTTTTTTTAGTTGAGAAGAAACTTCTTTGAAAATTGCTTCAAATTGGCCTAGATCTCTTTCAGCCTTTTCTAGTTCCTTCATAGTTGCATCCTTCATCTCATCGTATTTCTGTAGTCCAATTAGATCTTCTATAAATATTCTACGTGATACCGGGTTCATGTGAGTTAATTCTACTATTTTACCTTGCAGAACGAATTGATTACTTCCATCAGGATCTATATTTGCAGCTGCAAGAGCATTAAGAATCTGAACTCTAGTAGCCTTTTTACCATTCATCTTATACCCCCCGCCCCCACCTCGTTGAATTGTTCGAGTAACTTCAAATGTTTCTGTTCCACCAGGAAAAACTTGGTCGGAATTATCGAAATATAATGTGACCGAAGCTCTATTTGAGGGGTTTTTACCTCGAGATCCCGCAAAAATCAAATCTTCAAGACTCTTAGCTCTCATAGTTTTTTTGCTTAGTCTACCTAAAGCAAATGTTAAAGCGTCAATAATATTGGATTTACCTGCCCCATTAGGGCCTACTATACAAGTAAAACCGCTCGAAAGTCTAAGAGTAACAGTTCTGTCACCGAATGACTTAAATCCGGTCATAGAAATTTTTTTGATGTAAGTCAAATTTAAATAGCCATTTCATTCAGTTTATTATAAAATAAAGTATGATTTCATCTATTTATATACTCGGGATATGAATGTTAGGATTCTCGTTTTTAACATAATAGTGAATCTATCCTATTTAAGGGAAAATTAAAGTTTTTTAAATTTAAAAAAAAATTAGTATTTGTTGAAAATAGCATCCAAGATAGGCTTTAGTTGCTTTGGGTTTATAACCATAAAGTAGTAATCATAATTCAAAACATTATCGTTAAAGGATCGAAAATTATTTAGATCATTTTTTTTTGAAGCGTTTAATATCCCAATATTGCGGAAATTAACGATTAAATGTTTAAATTCCTCTATATCCTTTTCATAATCTATTGATTCACAAGTTACATAGTATAATTCTCTTAATTCCTGGATGGTTACATAAAGATTTGCTTTTTTGAGAAAATAATTAGATAAATTATCCAGAAAAATTAGATTTAACAGATCTGATTCTGAAATATAGCTTACCATACTGATTTCATCTGTAACTTGAAGCGTGTCAAATTGGTTTTGAAGAATATCATAAATCTCGAACTTTTTTAAATTCATTTTTTGATTTAAAATAGGATAAAGCTCTCTTAAAATTTCAATACCTTTTCCTGGAACAGGTACATAGTGCTCGAAAATTAAATCAGTAATTAAATCTATTAACTCTTTATCGATCTCATTGAAGAACGCCAATGAAATTCTTTGCCTTATAATATCATTAAGCTCAGAGAAAGAAAAGTAATCTAATTTCTTCTTATAATCAAATTCGCTCAAAATTTCCAGGATTGACGATCTTAAAACTTGATTACCGGTAGATATTATGGTAATTTTGCTGTCTTTGCCGTATTTTAAAAATTTCTTAAAAGCCTCTGGTTGTATGTGTTCAATGTTATTAAACACTAGGGTGATATTATGACCTACTTTTCTACATGCAAGCTTAAATAAATTCCATAAATCCAAGATAGAAGAATTTAGGAACGAATTATAATCGAAAATGATATTCTTTTTCCTTCCAACTTCGGTTATTAACGAAACTAAAATCTCATCCAAAGTTTTTTCAGAACAATCAATTTGAATTTTTATATGTTCAGTATTTAGAGTAGATAAGTCGTGCAAAACTTTATTTACAATAACCTTTTTTCCAATACCTTGTATACCTTGAAATAATATATTTAGTTGAAATTGATCATGTAATGAATCTTTAAGAATTGAATAAAGTGATTTTTCTTCTATTTTTCGATGTAGTATTTTAGGAGGGATATACGATTGATCAAATAACGCTCTTGGGCCTACAAATCCACTATTTATCCTTGGTGCGGAAATCATTTTCTTTCTTATTTTTTCTTTTTTATTATTAGTTTAGAAATTTATATTTAAACCCCCCGGGAGATAGGTCATTGGATCTAAAACTACTTCAATTTAATTTGAAAATCACTCTACAAGTTGATAAAAAATTAGAACTAAATTGAAGAAATGTTTATGTTTTTCTGATTTAGTAAGTTTTTCTTACGATTATTGCATTTTTATCTATAACTTCTTTAAATCTCAATTTTCTAAGCCTTTTTGGAAATGTTAAATCAATCTCGTCATATAAATATCCACTTGAATCAAAAGGACCTTCAATTACCCTTAGTTTTGAAGGCGATATAAAATCTTTTTCAAACGATATTATTTTACTATTTCCTGGAAATTTCCTTTTTAGTATCGCTCCAAAAGTATTACATGCTACAACGGGTATCCTGTTTTCTAGAGCTCGAGTTTTTAAATATATTTTCCAATTTAACATACCATCTACGCTAATTTGTGTAGGAGAAAACAATACATCAGCCCCGCTTTCTGCAGCTAGCCTAGGGGTTTCAAAAAACGCCATGTCAAAACAAATTAAAATTGTAAAACTGATTTTTTTAAAAGAAAAAATAATTAGCTCTTTACCTGGTTCAAAATTAAGCTTTTCATATGAATAAAGATGTATTTTATCTTGTCTACTAATCTCATCTCCATTATTATCGAAGAAATAACTAGTGATTCTCGGCTTAACCGTATCCTTTCTTTTTTCCCATAAAGCTCCTGATATTATACCTAATCCGTATTCTTTTGCTAAATTTTTTATAAATTTATAATTATCTCCCCTTTCTTTTTGAATATTAAGTTCTTTTCCATTAGTAGGCGATGTCCATCTTTCTGGTAAGCAAATAATATCACAATTACTGTGGTGTTTCAAGAGAGAATCTAATATTTTTTCTACTTCAGAGTAGCTTCTATCTATTTGGAGTAAAATTTCTGGTTGAACGCAAGCAATACGTATCATTAGACTTTTCCGATATAAAATTTTTTATTGATATCAATAATGATATTATAAAGCTCGTTTAGCCTTGAAATTTCATGATCAGGTTTGTTTTCTTCAGAGATAATTTCACCTGTAATAGCGGTATCATATTTTCCACCACGATGTATATAAACGCTATGGATTTTATTAAATTTAGCTGGTATCATATCCTTATAAATATTATCTCCAACATAAATAGTTTCGTGTCCCTTTACCTTAAATTTCTTTAAACAATAAGAAAATAAGTCAGGATTTGGTTTTCTAATACCTATTTCATCAGATATTACGACTAAATCAATTAAATCGTCTATCCCAAGTCGTAAAATCTTCTCATATTGTTTGATAGGAATTCCATCCGTTATAATAGCAGTTTTTATAGAAGATTTTTTAAGTTTTTCCAAGCATTGTAAAACATCATCGTAAAGTTGAATATGTTTAATTTTTTGAGCATGGTAAGCCATTACCGCTGCAGCAATGTATCTAGCTTGCTCGTTAAAAGTAATAGTAACATTTTCATGTTGGTTTAATCTCCTAATAAAGTAATCATAGTGCTTTGAAGAATTAGAACCATATTCAGCGACGATTTCTTGGATTAAGATCAAGGCTTTTTGCTTCTCAATTTTTAATCCTAAGCTTATCATCGCCTCTATACCCTTAACTCTTGCTCTTTGAGAAAGACCAGTTGAATCGAAAAGGCAGTCATCAAGGTCGAATCCTACAAGTTTTATAGCGCACATAAGCTCCTTAGGAAAAACCTTTTATTTCATTTAATTGAAATAAATTTATTTATTTTTACGAATATATAACCTTTAATATTAATTTATTCTAGGTAAAACTAAAATTAGTTTGAAGAGATTTTTACTACAATATTTAACGGAGATTCATTAATTGAAACCGATTGTCGCTTTATCTTATTTTCATAGAAAGATTGGTCCACTTGTGTTTTATTCATATCCTGAAAATATGTTAGATGAACAACTTTCAACGAGAATAGCAAATATAATGGATCAAACAGTAAGTGAAGGATTTTTTACTCATTCTTTTGAACAAAATATCTCAAACAACTATTATTTTGAAATACCTTCTGATTGGGCACGTGGAAATAAGGATATGTTAATGATCTCTATAATTTTTGATCAACAAATAAATTTGGAAATAGAGCAAAATGCAAACATCTTATGCACGGAATTTCTTGAAAAATTAATGTCTAACGAGGAGATTTTCACTGCGTTTTATATAAATGATATTAATAATTTTGAGGAATGTGACAAAGATCTTATCCATAAAAACAATTCTTTAATAAAATTATGGGTAAAGGAATTATACTGGGCAACGCTTGAAGATACCAGAGAAAAAAGCGAGGAAGAGAAGATTGCAACTTTATTAAATAAAAAACACGTATTTTTAACATTAAAAAAGCTTTCAAAAGGTCCATTTGCTTTAGATGGATTAACAGAATGGTATAACAACGCTTTTCCAAAATTAGATTTTAAAGAGTTAATCGATACTTTAGTCTCCAAACAGTTTATTTTCATAAATCAAATTGGGATTGTCGAGAAGTATGTATTATTATTGAAGGAAGTTAGCGCTGAAAGAATACCTCCCGATAGTGTAATTGAATATATTGACGAAAATCCCGATTTAATTGAACTTGAGCTAATTGAATTATTACTACCAAAAGTACAAGAGTATTTTAGTATTTACGAAAATAAAAATCAAAAAGAATTGGAGGAAGATACATTCACTTTATTTCAGATTGTTTCTGATCCAAAAAAATACAGTCTTCTTTCAGAATTAAGAAATGGGTTAATATTAAAAGATAAATTACCAAAAATAGTCTCGAAAAGAGCACTTGACCATCTTAACTCTTCTTTATCCTTCCTAAAAAAATATGATGTAATTGAAGAATTAAAATATAAAGCCGAACGATATATTTTTTTAAAAACTAATATTCAGATCACTACAGCTTTCCCCGAATATTTGAGAAAATCATTACCTCAAGAATCTAAACCAGTAATTGCAAAAAAATATAAACCAAAAGGAGATTAAAAGCCCATGAGTAAGGGGGAAGAATCATTTCAGGATTTAAAATACTTACTTGGGAACATGGGGATAGAAATATTTTTCGCCATCGAAAAAGGAGCTAAAGATTATGAGAGTATGCAAATATTCTCAGGGTTACCAATGGCTTGTATTAAAGGAAGGGTACCTGTTCTCCTCGAATTAAAACTTGTAAAAAAAGAAATCGAAGGCTATATTTTAACGAAAAAGGGTTTAAACTTTAAGAAAAAGATCGAAAACAACTAAAGGATAAATTTAAATTTCAGTTTGGGGCGACAACGTCATTGCTTTGAGCAAAAGCTCTTTCGATTGTCATAAGTTCATCATTAATCTAAATTCTTATTGTGTTATAATTCATCGTCAGTTAAATTTTTTTTCCTAGGGAATTTCCTTTCATAATATCCTGGCGCTTTTAAACCACCATATTCAAGAAGGAATTCTTTTAGTCCGCCATCTTCTTTTAACCGGTTTTTTATTCTGTGATAATCTAGAGGGTTTAATTCCTTTCGTTCTAAAAGAAAATCCAATATTTTTAGAGCATCCTCGGTTCTTGTACATCTTCTGAGGAAGTCAATCGCTTTTGGATTGTTAAAATCTTCGCAATGGGGTTCATTTGGATGCTCTTTAATCTCTGCTTGTTCCTCTTCAAGATTATATTCCACTCCTTCGATCTTGAAACTTTTTTTTTTTATTGACAATTCATGCATTAATTGAGGAAATTGAGCCTTTAAATCGCTTTGATCGTAAGAAAGTTTCAATCCTTCCTCATCGTTAATTTCAAGGTTTTTCTTCAATTTATTCTCTAAATTATTTTTTTCTTTGTTTTCTTCTTCTTTTCCTTTCATTTCCCTAATTGCTTTTCTATTTTTTCTGATATTTATCTTATTTTCCATGTTGCAAGGTATAAAACATCCAAGTTGGTATTATGTATAATTATAAAAATATAACTATAAAATTATCGACTATGATACAGGAAGACGAAATAATAAAATTAATTAATTTTACATTATTTTTACAATTATAAAATTATTGGAGTATGCCTAAATCTTGAAGTCTGGATATAGTTATGTGAAAGATACATTCGAAAAACACGAAACGGGATACCAAACAACTCATTGGGAGAGAGGAATTGAATATAGAAGGGGAAAATCTATCGAACGCGTTGAAAAACCGACTAAATTGCATAGAGCACGTACCTTAGGGTATAAAGCAAAACAAGGATATATCATTGTTCGAGCTAGAATCCGAAAAGGTGGGATGCATAAAGTTAGACCTAAAAGGGGCAGAAAACCCAGAGCAATGGGTGTTTCCAAGTACACAACCGGTAAAAATTTACAATGGGTCGCTGAAGAGCGTGTACAGCGAAAATACCCAAATTTAGAGGTTCTGAATAGCTATAAAATATATGCCGATGGAAGGAATTGGTACTACGAAGTTATTATGGTGGACCCAAGTCATCCAGTTATTAAATCGGACTCAAAAATTAATTGGATTTGCGAACCTCAACACACAAGAAGGGTTACCCGTGGTTTGTCTGCTTCTGGAAAGAAAGCGCGAGGATTGTATAAAAAAGGATGGGGTTCTGAAAAAACTCGACCGAGCTTAGGTTCCAATAAAGGACGTGGAAAGTAATTAATACAGCATACTTATCCCTTGTTTTACCTACTTCTTAATAAAAGTAAAATTTTAATTAATTGCAAATTATTTAATTATATTAAAAAATAAAATAATATTTTTTCTTAGAACTCAGGACTCGTAGCCTAGCATGGTTATTTTTACTCCAGTATAAATGGTGTAAATAGGGCGTCGGACTTCTAATCCGAAAGTCGCAGGTTCGAAATTATGAATTAATAAATAATTCAAACGAATTTCCTGCCGGGTCCGCTTAATTTCAAAATAAGAAAGTGATATAAAGCTTGAATTCATTGTAAAGAGATGATTTAGGTTTAAAGGATAACTCCTTTCTAAAAAATTAATAAATCATTAATATAAATTTTTTTTTATAGTTGATGCATTTTAAATAATTAATTAATATTTTTAATACACGTTTATGAACCAATGATTTCATGCTTAAAAAAAAATTATTTATTCATCAGAATATCCCGTATGCTTTTAACTGGAATATTGGAAACCATAAACAAAAAATATCTTCTAATAACCCTTATCGAGAAGAATTTACTAATCTAGGTTCTTTTTTTAAGAAGATTTACCAAGGAATCATACCGAATGAGCTATTCAATTCACGGAACCTTCCACGTGTCTCGCAATTTAAGATCAGAGGGTTGAGACCAGCTTTTATAAATAGTTTTAGTAAAAAATTAATTCGTGAAGGAAAAATAGAGCAATATGGTTCAGATTCAAAATTACCTAAATATGCTAATGATGTTTATGTAAATTTTAAAGTTAACGAAATTGGTAAAAAACCTGGCCACGAACCGATTTTAAAGAACATTTTAATCAAAGATAGCAACTCTGTGGCGATAGAAGTTCCTATTTGGAAAAAAACTGATAAAAAAGTAGTAACTGGACATATTGATCTTATCCAAATAGAGAATAATTTAGTAAAAGTAATAGATTATAAGCCAGAAGGAAATTTTATGATTTCTCTACCACAAGTTGCCACATACGGTCTTATAATTAAGTCAAAGTTCAATTTACATAAAATTAAGTGTGTTTCCTTTAATAAGACAGAAGCCTGGGAATACAATCCAGATATTTTATTGTCTGATGTTAAAAACTACTTAATCTCACAGAGAGTGAATAATAGGGATTGGGAAGACTTCTTGAAATAGGTAAAACCTACTTCAATTTTGTCTTAACTTTTTTAATTGAGTTATTACTTCCCTCTTCTTTTGGGATGACATATCTTCGAAGTAACAAATAACTTATAATAATACTTATAACTTCAATGGTAATTCCAGCAAAAGCAATTATAGTTCCGTTAAAACCTGCAAATCTTAGGAATATTGCCAAGCTTAAACCAGAAGTTGTAAGTCCTACTAGAAGTATTCCAATTAGAATTTGTGAAAACGAAGCTTTTATGTATCCTAATTCTTTTTTTATTGAGGGCATAAGTAAATCAATTGAATATAAATAGAGTTTTAGTGTAAATTTGTAAGTAATTTAAATAATAATAATTTTAAAATTTTTGTTATTTCTTTTTAAAGTGTTTGCTATTTTTTCGGTTTCTTCTTAAATTTAAAATAGATTGCTTTATCTAGGTAATTTCCAATTTTTATAGCAATGTTGTTAGAAATTTTGTAGCGTTCTCCTTCAAGCATCTCATTAATTTCTTCAGGATTAGGAGGATGATTTAATCTTTCAGAAAGTATATTATTATTAAAAGTACCTATTTCCAGTTCTATTCTTTCCATATTAGGTAATTTCATATCTGGAACGAAAGATTTCATTTTTTCGATTGCAAAAAGGTAAAACTCGCAGAATCTAGAAAAAATATCACCTTTTAATCCACTATGTATCTGAATTTGTTCAGTAAGTGTTTTAGTATCCTTTTTATTCCAATAAAACTGACGCGGATTCATCCCTTGGCGGCTAATTCCCATTAAATTAGTTGTAATTTTACGTTCAATCCAATTAAATGTGCTTTCTTTGCGTAATTTGTTAATTTCTTTTTTCTTATCGTCCTCTATTTTCTTTTTTTCTACATTCACACTTTCAATTTTTACTCTTTCTAGTTCTGTTAATTCTTCAAATCTTTTTATTAGATCGTAAGCTATACAATAGGATACAGGAGATATTAAATCCGCCTTTAGCTTTAAGGCCGATATACCTTTATAAACATAACTTTCTTGTGTCTTTAACTCTGTAATACTTTCTTTGAGAGATTTTATCTTCAAGCGTGATAATATAAATCCATTTATAAGAAAAACCTGATTGGTAGCATTAAAAACTACTACTAATTCTTTTTGTCTTTTCACAGTTCTCTCGATACTCAATTCCTCCAGTTTAACTTGAACCCAATCTTCAAAACCTTTGTTTCCTGTTACTACTTGTAGAGCCCGTGAGTAAATCGCCTTATCATTTGAAAGTATCCCATACAATTCTATTATCCTACTTAATTGTCTTAGAATTTTCGATAGTAAATTGTAAAATAAATCTGTTACTATATTACTTAATATCTCATCATAGTTCAGAAGAAGAATTATTTGAGAGTAATTGCTTAAATTCAATCCTTGAAAGAAAATCTTGTCAACAGTTTGTTTTTTCCTTACAAACTCTCTCAGATCGTTTATATTTATTTCTGTTTTATTTTCTAAAACATCCCATAACTCATTATATTCAGTTTCATTTCGATAAAGAATTTTAAATAAATCGAATTCATCATTATCAGCACCTTTTGTAATAAATTTCTCAAGATACGGAAATTTCATGCTGCATAATGCTTTTTTTGCCACATTGATCAAATTTTTTTGATTGTCATTTAATAGGATTAGATCTTGTTTTTTTATATTATATCTTATCATGCTTTTCTGAATATTTTCTGCGAACTCATAATCAACATTCATTAAGTGTAAGGTATCCTTAATTCCTCTCTTATTAAGTAAAAAAATAACATCCTCAAAACTTGATTCATTTAAACTTTGAAGGAAGTAGATAAAATCATTTGGATTATTTTTTAATTGCTTAATTAGAGCTTTTTTTAATTCTGAAAGAATTCTCCCTTCAAATTCATCATATTTAAGATCTTCTTTAAAAGCTTTTTCAATCGATTTGATAGTTTCCTTTTTTAAGTTATTCCCTTCAATGTAAGTTTTTAATCCAGGAACAGATATAGGAAATTTATTTAGTTCATATTCCATTATACTTTTCTTTATCATCCGGATAGACATTGTTTGGATTTGTAATTCCTTATAGGATTTAAATTCAAATTGGTTTTGCATCCTTTCTATTAATCTATTTAAGGTAAAAACCTCAATAAATTTATCTTCTTTCTCTTCTTTCTCTAATTGTTCTTCAATTGGAACCGATATGCCTTTAAACGCAGAACTTTCTTCTAAAATCTCCTTTTTTACGATTTCATTTAAGCCAATAATATCCCCTATAAAATCGTAAAAATAAAATGATGGTGATTTGGATATAATGTTTAACAATTCTCGTTCAATTTGATTTTCAATTTCCTCAATTCTTTTTTTTCTCTGAGATTGTTGTAGACTACCTAGCCTGTCTTCGATTAATAATGATAAGAACTTATTTTCTAAATTAATAATTTCATCAAATAGACCTATTTCTAATTCAAAAGAATTTTTTAAAAAAGTCTCAACTTCTTCCATTAGAATCTGTTTCTCTTCCATTTCAAGTTGTTGAGTGGAATCAACTGTCAACTTGTTCTTATCTAAAGATTCTCCTACTTTTATACCCATGTAATGATACAAATGAACTACTGCAGTAGCGATTAGAAGAGAGTGTAGCGTTGGTTTTTTTAGAATTAATTCGAAAATTTTTTCTTTATCAGCTTCTCTTTTCAAATGGGAAATTATTAAATCTACAGTCTGAAAAAACCTAGAAGCGCTTTCAGTCGCTGTTGATTTTCGTTTTACTCCACTTATCATAACTTTTTTATCCATTCTCTATAAACTTCCTTAAAATTGTCACCAATATCATATTTGGCTTTATTATGCCAGTATTTAAATTCAAAAACATGAAATAAGTCAGCATTGAATAAGTCAACTTCTTCCGCAGTTAGTTCTTGTTTCAAAATCAAGGAAACTGGCCGAGGTATTAATTTTGAGAAATATCTGAGCACTTTTTCTTTTATATAATTATAAAATGTGTGTGTTTCGTCAATACTAAGATATTTTATAGGGATGATTCGTTCTTGTTCAATTTCAAATAAGTTAATTTCTTTTTCAATTTTATTTTTAACATACTTTGGAAATTCAGTTTTGATATCAATACAGAATTCGTAATGTTTATAGAAATCTATTAAAATTTCTTTTTCGACCTCATTTGAAATTTGTAAGATATATTTGTCTAAAAATTTGGAAAATGTTTCTGGTTCCTGTTCTTTTGATTCGCGTTCTTCTAAATATTTCGTGAAATCTAATAAAGTTTCGTCTAATGACCAGTCTCGTATTTCATCAATTTTAAAGAATTTTTTAGCATAATCCTTTATCCATTCCAGAATATAAGTTTTCCAAGTTAAATTTATTGCACCTATCCGCTTTTCTAAGAAACGATGAAACCTATTTGTAAAAGTTACTGGATCATTAATTTCTCCATCCGGTTCTTCTTTGAGAAATCTATTTATTGTAGTGTATCTCAAAATGTAACTTAATAAATATTTTAATTCATTTGAGAAGCGCTCAAATTTCTTTACATGGGATTCTATTAATTTTGAATCTTTTTCCATTTGGACTTCGGCGAAGGAAATTAAATCACTAATGTTTAAATTAATCTTGGCAAAGAACGATTTGAGGTTGTTGTTTACTAACTTTTTAAATTCTTTGTTCAGGATATCTTCGTTAAAAACACCTTCTATTAACAATACAATTGGATTTATTTCAATCTGCGATATTAAGTGTTGTTCGAATTTACTCAAAATATTTTGCCCTAAAATTTTAGAAGGTTTTTGTTCATTTTTAAATTTTTCATGTAAATTTCTAATAAAGCGATAGGTTAAAGTATTCAATCTCCGTTGCGACAAATATCGTGGAAAGGTGTTCCTAATACAATTAATGCTATTTTTAACGACTTCTGCAAAATAATTTAGTACAGAACTTAATTCACTTGCCCTAAGCTTTCCTTCACTCTTAATTGATAGATTTATTGAAATTATAGCTAATTCGCTAATATCTTTATAAAAATCAATATTTTCTTCAGAATTGTCAATTATAAAGGAGCTATATTTTTCTAACAACTCCGAGATATTCCCTATTTCGCCGGTTGTTAAAAATTTCTTTGAAATTTTTAAAAAATTATCGACTTTGATATTATAATTAGTTAAACTTTTTTCCATAAAGGAAATAATTTCGACACCAGAGACGAGTTCTTGATTTTTACTAAAACTTTCTTCTATTCTTCCAATAAAAAACGATATAGTTTTTTCTTGGATTTCATCTGTTGTCCCGGTATTAGCTAATTTAAGTAAATTAGTTCCGAGGATTAGCGTTTTTTCAACAATAAAATTTGCACTCGGCTCTGAAATCGCGTATTTCAGGTGATCTATTTTTGATTTTCCACTATATGGCGATTTAAGCCGATCATATTTTTGATCTGAAAAATTCATCTCAATAGGATTTTTATTCCAGAGGAAATCTACATCCGTTCTTATCGACCCATAAGTAGATAACATTTCTTTTTCAGTTGGCAAAGAAACGGTTAAGCCTATTAATTTTTTATTCCATTTATCTTCAATCAAATCCCCATAAAGTTTTTTGCTAAATCGAGTAGCAAATTTATTGTAAACCTGAACTTTTTTTTGAGGTTCCAAATTGGGATGATTAGAAAACTCTTCTATTTCGTAAAATAATTTACTAATATGATTAAGTGATTCTCTTGATTTGTGTGGATCTAAATATCCCGTTTCTGGTTTTAAAGCAAGTAATAAACTTTCACACTCCTTGTATTTACCTGGAATGAGGACCATTGATTTTGGGTAAATATTCATTTGAGCGTCTCTTTCATCGAAATTATACAATTCAAATTCTATTGAAAATACTTCAGAACCAGCAAAATCCCTTAACATAGCATTATACATTCGAAGATATGTTATTACTTCCTTAGAGAGCGCGTTAACCATTTCTTTAGTTAGTTTTCCTGGTCCTATTACATCTCCAGCTATTAATTCTGTAGGGCTAGAGTACCCAAAGATTAAAGAAAATTGAAAATTAATAGACTCACGTGTAGTTATCATTGTTTCGTTTTTTTTCAAATCTATTTTTATAAGAAATAATAATCATACATTTTAACTTTTAGCAATAGTTTTTTTTAGTGGTCCTTGTACTTTTGTTTCTCATTATTTTTCATAGCATTAATCAAAAATTTGGGGAGAAAAAAAAATAAACAAATAAAAAGTATCAATATTATATTAATAATATTTAAGAGAAGTAAAACCTAAAATAGCAATCTTAGTTAAATAATATTGGTGGTGATACGAATTGGAGTTTGGTACAGACCTTGGAATTGGACCCAATGAAATCGAAAAAATAAGTCCTCAAATTACTTTTATCACTTCAAATGCGGATATAGAAGCTATTGCGCTTGTGAGCTTGGAAGGTTATCAGATCGCTTTTTCAGCTCTTCCACAATATGAAGTTGATGGAGATCAGTTTTGTGGACTAGCTAGTGCATTGTTAATGACCGGAAGTTCAACAATTAAAACATTATTTCAAGAAGATTTAAGTGAAATAATTGTGAGAGCTGAGAATGGTTATATAATAGTTAGTAACGCAGGTCGTCTAGTAGTTGTATGTGCAGGAACTCTTATT
>JAGXNP010000038.1:19456-22532 GCA_019894885.1 Promethearchaeota archaeon
CTTTCTAATTCAAAAGAATTTTTTAAAAAAGTCTCAACTTCTTCCATTAGAATCTGTTTCTCTTCCATTTCAAGTTGTTGAGTGGAATCAACTGTCAACTTGCTTTTATCTAAAGATTCTTCTACTTTTATACCCATGTAATGATACAAATGAACTACTGAAGTAGCGATTAGAAGAGAGCGTAATGTTGGTTCTTTACGAATCAATTCGAAAATTTTTTCTTTATCGGCTTCTCTTTTCAAATGGGAAATTATTAAATCTACAGTCTGAAAAAACCTAGAGGCACTTTCAGTCGCTGTTGATTTTCTTTTTACTCCGCTTATCATAACTTTTTTATCCATTCTCTATAAACTTCCTTAAAATTATCTGCAATATCATATTTAGCTTTATTGTGCCAGTATTTAAATTCAAAAACATGAAATAAATCAGCGTTGAATAAGTCAATTTCTTCAGCGGTTAGTTCTTGTTTCAAAATCAAAGAAACTGGCCGAGGTATTAATTTTGAGAAATATCTGAGTTCTTTTTCCTTCATATAATTATAAAATGTGTTCTGGTCATCAATACTAAGATATTTTATAGGGATGATTTTTTCTTGTTCAATTTTAAATAAGTTAATTTCTTTTTCAATTTTATTTTGCACATACTTTGGAAATTCAGTCTTGATATCAATACAGAATTCATAATGTTTATAGAAATCTATTAAAATTTCTTTTTCTCCCTCATTTGAAATTTTTAGGATATATTTGTCTAAAAATTTGGAAAATGCTTCTGGTTCCTGTTCGCTTGATTCACGTTCTTCTAAATATTTTATAAAATCAAATAATGTTTCGTCTAAAGACCAATCTCGTATTTCCTCAATATTAAAAAAAAATTTAGCATAATCCTTTATCCATTCCAATATATATGTTTTCCAAGTTAAATTTATCGCCCCTATCCGCTTTTCTAAGAAACGATGAAATCTATTTGTAAAAGTAACTGGATCACTAATTTCTCCATCTGGTTCTTCTTTAAGAAATCGATTTATCGTAGAATATCTCAAAATATAACTTAATAAATAGTTTAATTCATTTGAGAAACGTCTAAATTTCTTTACATGTGAGTCTATTAATTTTGAATCTTTTTCCATTTGGACTTCGGCGAAGGCAATTAAGTCACTAATGCTTAAATTAATGCTACCAAAGAACGATTTGATGTTGTTATTTATTAACTTTTTAAATTCTTTGTTTAATATATCTTCGTTAAAAGTTCCAACTTTTAACAATACAATTGGATTTATCTCTATCTGCGATATTAAGTGTTGTTCAAATTTACTCAAAATATTTTGCCCTAAAATTTTAGAAGGTTTTTGTTCATTTTCAAATTTTTCATGCAAAATTCTAATAAAGTGATATGTCAAAGTATTTAATCTACGGCGTGATAAATATCGTGGAAACGAGTCTCCAATACAATTAATGCTATTTTTAACGACTTCTGCAAAATATTTTATTACAGAACTTAATTCACTTGCCCTCAGCTTTCCTTCACTAATAATTGATAGAGTTATTGAATTTATAGCTAATTCGCTGAGATCTCTATAAAAATCAATATTTTCTTTAGAATTGTCAATTATAAATGAGTTATATTTTTCTAACAACTCCGAGATATCCCCTATTTCGCCGGTTGTTAGGAATTTCTTAGAAATTTCTAAAAAATTATCAACTTTGCCATTAAAATCAATTAAACTTTTTTCCATATAGGAAATTATTTCTACACCAGAGACGAGTTCTTGATTTTTACCAAAACTTTCCTCGATTTTAGCTAAAAAATATGATATAATCTTTTCTTGGATTTCATCTATTGTCCCAGTATTAGCTAGTTTAAGTAAATTAGTTCCTAGGATTAAAGTTTTTTCCACAATAAAATTTGCACTCGGCTCTGAAATTGCATATTTAAGGTGATCTATTGTTGACTTTCCAATATATGGCGATTTAAGCCGAACATATTTTTGATCTGAAAATTTAATCTCAATAGGGCTTTTATTCCAGAGATAATCTACATCCGTTCTTATCGATCCATAAGTAGACAACATTTCTTTTTCAGTTGGTAAAGAAACGCTTAAACCTATTAATTTTTTATTCCATTTATCCTCAATCAAATCGCCATAAAGTTTTTTGCTAAATCGAGTAGCAAATTTATTGTAAACCTGAATTTTTTTTTGATGTTCTAAAAGTGGATGATTAGAAAACTCTTCTACTTCGTAAAATAATTTACTTATATTATTAATTGATTCTCTTGATTTGTGCGGATCTAAATATCCAGTTTCTGGTTTTAAAGCAAGTAATAAACTTTCACATTCCTTGTATTTACCAGGAATGAGTACCATCGATTTTGGGTAAATATTCATTTGAGCGTCTTTTTGGTCGAAATTATATAATTCAAATTCTATTGAAAATACTTCTGAACCAGCAAAATCCCTCAACATAGCATTATACATTCGAAGATATGTTATTACTTCCTTAGAAAGCTCGTTCACCATTTCTTTAGTTAGTTTTCCGGGTCCTATTACATCTCCAGCTATTAAATCTGTAGGGCTAGAGTACCCAAAGATTAAAGAAAATTGAAAATTAATAGACTCACGTGTCGTTATCATGATTTCGTTTTTTTTCAAATCTTTTTTTATAAAAGATAATAATCATACATTTTAACTTTTAGTAATAGATTTTTTTTAGCGTTTTGTGTATTATTATTTATCATTATTTTTCTTAACATTGATTAATAATTGTGGAGAAGAAAAAATAAAGACATAAAAAGTAACAATATTATATTAATAATATTTAACTAAAGTAAATTCTCAAATAGCAATCTTAATTATATACCGTGGATGGTGATACAAATTGGAGTTTGGCACAGACCTTGGAATTGGGCCCAATGAAATCGAAAAAATAAGTCCTCAAATTACTTTTATCACCTCAAACGCAGATATAGAAGCTATCGCGCTTGTAAGCTTGGAAGGTTATCAGATCGCTTTTTCAGCTCTTCCACAATATCAAGTTGATGGAGATCAGTTTTGTGGACTAGCTAGTGCATTGTTAATGAC
>JAGXNP010000039.1 GCA_019894885.1 Promethearchaeota archaeon
TATTATAGCAAAAAAGAATAAAATCTTTTATGAATACCCAGTAAAAGATTAGATTTCTTTTTTAAAAATTTCTAATTAAATTGATCTAATAATATTTTTAAATAAATAATCGTTATGTACACTCAAATAGTTCGTAAATTTTCACTTTAGAGAAGTGGAAATTGAGAAATTTAAAAACGAATTCAAAAACCTTAAAATTTGTGAGAAGTAAATGGAAAATAAAGATATGATATTAGGTATTTTATTGATCGCTGTAGTAGGATTGGCCGGAGGATTAGGTTTTGTTATCATTGCTGGACCTTCTCTCTTTGGACCTCCCGCTGAAGGACCAATTACCTTATTTGGGCTTCCTGAGGATTGGTCAACTGCTCCAAATTCTTCCTATTTTATGTTTTATAATCAAACCGGCGCTTCAATACAAGTTACCTTAGAAGATATTTTAGATGGCATTGCTTTAGCACTTGAGGAACAAGAAGCAAGCGGTCCTATGATAAATGAATACAAAAAAGTCATATATCCCTATACCTTTCTTGAGCCGAGTTCTGGGTTGTATATAACTGGTGTTGATTTGTTAGATATTTTAGAAGCTTATGATACCAACTATGGCTGGGATATCGAATTTGTTTCGGGTTATGGACATACATTAAACATGACAACTGGAGATATCATTTCAAAAATGTATGAAGGAAATGAAGAATCTATAATTATCGCAATAGCCGCAAATAAGCAATGGCTTGCAGAATCTCCCTTAGGTCCACATTGGGGTGATTTTGCCTTGGTTGGAGAGTTGATGACGACTGCTATTTATGACCTTGAAAGTGTTACTGTAGGAACTAATTGGAAGGTTGAAGTCGTTGTCAATGGAACTGTAGAATATGTTATAGATCCTTCAAATATGACTCTTAATGGATATGATGACACTTATCATTATGACCGAGATGATTGGTGGACCTTTAACCGACATTACTGGGGGCGTAATATATCAGAGATTATATCGCACATTCCAGCAGTAGCAGGTTTGAATTACACCGTAAGATTGTGGTCCGTTGATGGATGGGCAAGTCCACGTCCTTTTGGTAGTAAAAAAGAGTTCCGTTTTAATAACACAGAAATAGAAAATGGCATAATTCCGCCCAGGGAGACTTGGGATTTAATCAATGAAACGAGTGTGCCATTACCAGATACTAACTTATTAATGTCGTTAGTGTATGCAGATCAAGAGTTTGGTGAGTCTGGACAAGGTATAACTGACCCTATATGGCCTTACCGAAGAATGTGTGGATATCATAGAGGACCATTCTACCTTTTAGTACCCGACAGACCAAGAGATACATATCTGTCTCATGTCATTCAAATCGATATTACAACATATTCAGGTCCAATTCCGTCGGGGTTTGATCTTTAACTAATATAATTAACTTCTTTATTTTTTTTATTGTATTTAATTAATTAAAATTCGAAAACTAGTCAAAATGGTAGGAAATAAACGATTAGGCTTAGCATTAGGAATTCTATTATTTTTTACAGTAACTATACTCGGAGCTCCAATAACTAAAGCTTTTTGGGGTTATGGTGACTGTGGAGACGGACATCCAATAACTACCATGAAAGCTTTGTATGATAAAAATGCTGAGATTGATTTAGATGGGATCCCTTCAGAATCGTTTTGGGCTGATCCAAACAACATTAATGGTTCTTATACTGTCCCATTGGCTTCTGAATTTAATACCAGTTCATTCTTCGTAGTTTATATGAATCTGACTTTTGTAATTAATGATGAGTACCTTTATGTTCTTTGTAAATGGTTCGATAACTCTACACGACCATCTTTGGGAGGTAATAATTATGATGGTCTTTATTTTTGTTGGAATATAAATGTGCCAAATTTTTCGGCATATTTTATAGATGGTATGGTCACTCAACCTATGGGAGGAGGAGATGTAGATAATTGGGATTGGACATGTTTATCTGCTTCACCACCAAATGGTTCATCATATTATTGCCGAGATATGTGTTTTGGGACGACAGGATGGTATGATCCTAACTTGGAAATAGATCATGTAAAAATAGGTTATTCCTTTATTGAAAATAAATCATATACTTTGGAATTGCAAAGAAAGTTAGTGACTAATGATCCTTATGATGTCCAATTTAATGAGAAAAAGTTATATAAATTTAATATGGGTCTTATGAACGATAGTACGCATGAGGATCATGCTATTTCTTGGACATTTGCATTAGACCTTACAGAAGATGAGGATCAAAATCAAATAGATGGTTTTTTTGTCCCAATTCTATTTAGCATAACCTTTATAGCAGTTATTGTTATTATCCGAAAGAAAAAGTTAATTCATAATCATTAAAATTAATATATAAAGATGCAAAAAAGAAATTTTTATATTTTCGTCGGTTCAGTTGTAATAGGGATGTCGATATTCTGGTTATCTTTATATAGTTTTATTATTTTAGATGTTGATCCTCTCCAGAATATTAAAAATATAATTGGGGACGAAAATACTGTAGTGGTCACCATTAAAGGTAATGTAGTAGAAGAGTTTGAATTGACATTATCTGATATTAAATCAGATAAGTATTTGCAAATTGAAGATAGAGAATTTCATATGGTAAATGCAATCGGTAGAGAATATTATTTGACTTTTTCAGGTGTTTCACTGTGGAGCATTCTTGAAGTTGAAAATCTACTTAATTTAGACTCTAGTACTTTTCTTTTTATAGGGGGCGATGGATATTATGCTGAATCATCATTACTCATATCGTTAGCTGAAAATAACCCCGAACAAGTTATCTTAGCTTACGAGCAAGACGGGCAACCCTTATTTTATGATGGGCCTGTAAGGTCTATAGTTGATCATGAATTAATACCTGATAAAGCTAACACTCATTATGCGGTTCAAAACTTAAAAACTATTGTAATAGAATAAGGAGGCTTTAGAGATGGAAGAGGAGCAAGACAATGATAAATATCGAAAAACTGGTGTTGGATTATACGGTAAAACTAAATTGACTAATTTGGACCTTATCTATTCAAGTATCATAGGAATTCTTGGAGGGATAATATCAAGTTTTATTCCTTTTAGTATTTTAATTAAAGTATGGTACCCCTTAACAGGAGGAACACAGTTAGTTAGTGGGCATCATGTTATCTGGGCTTCAATAATTTATGGGTTGACAAAGAAAAAACAAAATATAATCATTACCATGTTTTCAAAAGGATTACTGGAATTCCTTTTTGGAGATCCGTGGGGATTGTTAATTATTTTTGTTAATGTTATGGAAGCACTATGCTTAGCGGGTGGGTTCTATTTAATGGAAAAAATTGGAGAAGGAGAGACTAAATTAGGATGGGGGATTGCAGGTGGATTGGGAAACTTTTTCCAAGCTCCTTTTTTTTGGATTGTTAATCAAAGATGGTATCTGCATTGGACTCTATGGGTTTTAGCGTTTATCTTTGCTTTTATTTCTGGTGTGTTGATTGTTGGTTTATTAGGGAGAACTGTAAAGAATAGTTTAATTAAAGCAGGTGTTCCAACTACTTTTTAAAGGAGTGTTTAAAATCACCAATACAGATTTGGCTTTATCTTTTGAGGATTTCTCGTTTATCTATGGTGAAGATAAAGACATTTTACCTGCAGTAAAAAACATAAATTTCAGTCTTAATCAAGGAGAGGTTTTAATTTTAGCGGGACCTAGTGGTAGTGGAAAATCCACTCTTTCATATGCCATGAACGGGATAATTCCTTGGAGATTAAAGGGTTTTATGAAAGGTGATGTTAAAATTTATGGAAAAAGTATTTGGAATTACAATTTTACTGAATTATGCAAATTAGTTGGCTTAGTGAAACAGAATCCGTTGGAGCAAATGACTACTTTTACAGTAAATGATGAACTTGCTTTTGGACTTGAAAATTTAAAGTTAGATAAAGATCTAATAGAGAAAAGGGTGAGAGAAATATCTGAATTTATGGGTATTTCTCATATTCTAAATAGAGATATAGAACAACTAAGTGGAGGCCAACAACAACTTACAGTATTAAGTTCTTTTCTTATAATGGATCCTAAAATCTTAATTTTAGATGAACCTATAGCATTCCTGGATCAACAATCTGAAAGTATGCTGCTAACTCAATTAAAAAAATTAAAAGAATCTAAATCTTTTAAAACAACCTTAATAATAATTGAGCACCGTTTATCAAGAGTAATGGATATAGCTGACAAGATTATTGTTCTGGATGATAATGGCGAAATTCACCTTAATGGTAAATTATCCGAAATTCTAATTAATAATTATACACCATTAAAGTCCAGTAATGTTAGAGTACCATGGATCATCGATTTATTTAATGACTTTAAAAAGATATCCTTAGATTATAGAAATGCCAAAAATCCTATAAATTTCAATGAGCTATTAGAAATACAGCAAAAATTTTCAAAAGAAAACCTTCTAAAATTACGGGGTCTACTTCTTGAAAAAGAGATAATGCCAAAGGCTTTTGAGAAATTTCAATCTTTTGAAGATATAATTGAGTTTCAAGATTTATATATTGAATCTTTAAAAGATAAACATGATAATAGGGAAGAAAATACAGTTAATGAAGAGGGCAATATACTTGAAACCAAAAATGTAGATTTTATTTACCCAAATAGCGGAATTAAAGCAATTAATAATCTTTCCATAAATATTCAAAAAGGAGACTTTATTGGTCTAATCGGACCGAACGGATCTGGGAAAACTACACTACTTTATTTATTAGCTAATTTGTATGAACCTACAAGCGGAACTATTTATTATAATCACCAGAATATTAGAGATATTGGGTCATTTGAATACGCAAAAAATATCGGTTTTATCTTTCAAAACCCTGAAAATATGATATTTAATTCAACTATTAAGGATGAGATTCTTTATGGCCCAAAGAATTTTGGTATACTCGAGAATATTTCTGAGGATTACCTTAAAAAATTAATACGTGTTATTGGGAAGGAAAAATCGTCAAAAAATCCTTTTAAACTTAGTTGGGGGCAGAAAAGAAGATTGAACCTAAGTTCAATATTTGTTTATAATCCTCAAATAATTCTATTAGACGAACCTTTTATTGGGCAAGATCAAAGAACTATAGATTCATTAGTAGAAACTTTATATCTTGAAAATAAAAGAGGTAAGACAATAATAATTTCATCTCATGATTATCATCTTCTGTTGAAATATACTAAACGGATTTTAGAGCTTAATAAAGACGGTACAGTAAGAGATTTTGATAATAAAGATAACTATTTTAGTAAACATAAAAATTTAGGGCCTACTCTTCTCTTAAATTCAATAGATAAAATTATAAGCGAACATGGTTAAAAGTGAGCAATAAGAATAAGCTTTTGGATAATAAGCAATATATATTTGCGTATATCACGGGGACTTCATTAATGCATAAATTAAATCCAATTTCCAAGTTAATCTTTCTTGCTCTTCTAACAGTTTTTACATTTTTAATGCGTAGTTTAATTTTATTGATGGGTCTTTCAATAATTATTATCCTTATGATGTTATTAAGTCAAATTTCCTTTAATATGCTTTTAAGAAAGCTAAAAATTCTTTTCTTCATTTTAATCATTAGTCTAATTCTTAATTTATTTTTTAATGCAATTCCTAACGAAGAAGAAATTATTTTATTCTATTTATTTAACCTAAAATTCTTGCCAATCAGAAAATTAGCATTATATTATGGATTACGGGCATTTTTCATATTATTTACATTATATACTTCAGCAATATTATTTACTAATACAACCTCTACGAAAGATTTTGTATATTCTCTAATACGTCTTAAAATTCCGTATAAGTTTTGTTTCGCTTTTATGGTGGGAGTCAAATATATTCCTACTATAGAACAAGAGGCAAAAACCATAGCCCTTGCTCAAAAAGCAAGAGGATTCAGTTTGGATCGAATTAAAACCTTTCGAAAAGCTTATGCGTTTATATCTGAGAGATTAATTGGTATACTTGTGTCAATTTTAAGAAAAGGACATACAACATCTCTTTCAATGGAAAACAGATGTTTTGGGATATACAAAACAAGGACAAACATGATCGTTATTAGGTTTCGTGCAAGAGATTTCATATTTATTTTTATTTGTCTTTCCTTATTCATTTTAGGAACATTATATATATTTGGAGTTTTGCCATTTCCCCAACCTCCATCTTTATATAGCATTTACTTAAATCTTTTTTGAACCTATAGACCATTTTTTTAAGTAACTCCAATTTAGTCTAATTTTTGGAGTCCTAATTCCAAGCTTGTTTTTATACTTTTTCTCCCATATACCTATTAAAAACAATAATATTGAACAAACAATCATAAGAATTGGTCCAATTCCTGGAAAAACTAATCCAAAATTAGCCATCAAACTGTTCGGATCTAGGACACCGGAAAGGAATGGAATAACGCTAATGAAAACTAACATAATTGTTGGATATAGTAGCTTCAATATTGCTGAAAATCTTAAGCTGATGAAATTTAATTGAGAGTTAACGATAGTTGCGATAAAGAAGATAGTGGTTAAGGATGAAGCAAACTCGCCAAAATATAACTTCCATGTATATAAATTGTTAAATATATAAATGTGGTTAAAAATTACGTCGCCACTCTCGTAAACTATCCATGGTATTATAAGTGAAATGTAATAAATTAAATCAACTATAAATATTAATGTAATTTCGATGAAAACATTGTGTTTCATCCTAATTCTATCTTCAAAATTCATTTCAGGTATTTTATAATACTTCCTTCGAATTAAAATTGCTAGCGGAATAATAATGATAATTGAAATGATTATGATGAAAGGGATCGTTAAATTACTCTTCATTATACCAGCTGAGAAAATATTTGATGAAAACCATACATTACTCATATTTTTTAAGTTGACTGTAATATAATAATCAAGATTAGAATTAAGAATTGTTGGACTTAGTTTTCCTTCCCAATTCATCTCATCAACTCTATCAAGACTAACATATTCCCATGTAGATCCAAGGATATCAGTATATTTATATACCATATGAATTGACTCAATTTCATCAGTTGAGTTTACTCGTAAAGCGATATGCAGATTATCTCCGCGAATATCTTGGGTCTTGGATACGCTAGTTATATTTATTTGAGGGGGAATGGAACCATTGTTAAGAACATAATCAATAAAAAATTTAGAGGAACCCTCAAATCCGGGAAAGCCATGATGATCGTTAGGGAAAATTTGAAGAAATTTAGCAGCATGTTGAACCGCATCATAGGTACCTTTTATTGAACTATAGTCAAAAAAATCGTCGTTAGTTCCTATTTGCCACATTATTGGAGGAAGTTTGGGAGATCTTAAATAATAAATTGGGTCAAATCTCAAGAGTTGGTTCGTTAAATAAGAATCAGGAATTTCCATGGCATTTTTCCCCAATATCCAGAAAATTAATTGTTCGGGATGGAGTAAATTTTTAGCGATATCTCCTATTGCTATATACGCTGAAACACCCGCAATTCTCTCTCCTAAAATACCTGCTAACCACATAGCATTTAATCCACCATAAGATTTACCTGTTACCATTAATTGAGAATTATTAACAAACGGAAGAGTTTCGAGAACTCTCAACCCTTGAATCGCCCCACATAGCGTTAAGTAAAAATGAGCTGATTCATTATATGCTCCCTCATAATATAAATTCCCTGGCTCTGGTTCTGCTCCTTCTGATTTACCGTGACCTGGATGCGAATGGCATAAGACTATAAAACCTTTCTCTAAATATGGTATAGCTAGATCAAACGCATCTTCTATTTTTCCATTTAATCCATGCATACATAATGCTCCCGGATTACTGCTCTTGATAATTTCCGGATAGAGTATAACACCATATAATGTAAGGTTCTGTGGTTGTGCTCCAACCCAATTGGGCGAATTAAAATAAATATCTTGAGCTTTCAATTCATAAATTTCACTTGAAAACGAGATAGCGTGTTCTATGGTGCGATTGTCACCATAAACAATATTTAACGGTGTACTATTTACTCTTTCAATTTCATTCTCCCAAAAATCTAAAATATTAAAATTATCATCATTAGCAGATACAGAGAATAAGGAGGAATCATTGATGTTAAAAGATACTAAAACATCTAATATTAATGGAATTAGCAGAATCGAAATTAGGATGGTAAATCCAAAAATAATTCTATTCTTTTTATTCTTTTTTAGGATAGATTTTAAAAGCATTATTAAATAAAAATGAAATTTTTACTTATTAAAAAATTCTCCTAATCTTTAATAAACCCTAATAATTTCATAGGTTTAATTTTTTAGATATGTAATATTATTAAAAACATGCTCAATGCATCTGAGATTGTGAAAGAGATACAAAAAAGATATAAGATAATTGGTAGAAAAGAAGAGTTTGAGAAAATTGTTTTAGCACATTCAGTAGGCAAAAATATATTATTAGAGGGTTCGGTAGGAACAGGGAAGACCACTCTTGCAAAAGCAATAGCTTCTTTTTACGATACGGAATTTGCCCGGATCGATTGTTCTGAAGACACACTACCTCATAATTTAGTTGGTTATTTTGACCCTCCATTAGTAATATCAAAAGGTTATTTAGATGAATCATATATCTACGGTCCGCTCGCTTCTTCTATGCTTAAAGGAGGATGTCTTTTTATAAACGAAATTAATAGGATGCCTGAAAGTACACAAAATTCACTGCTAACAGCACTGGACGAAGGTATTTTAGAAATTCCTAAATTAAAGACTATTAAGGCTCATAAGAAGTTCTTTACAATCGCTACCCAGAATCCAGCAGCCCATGTAGGCGTCACTGTTATTGGAGAAGCTTTAAAGGATAGATTTATCTGGATTAGTTTAGATTTTCAACCGCCCGAAGAAGAAATACTTATTATCAAACAAGAAGCTAATTTAGATAATTCTGGTGGAGAAAAAATTGCACAAATCTCTCAACAGATAGTTAATGTTTCGAGAAATAACACCTCAATAAGAAGAGGAAGTTCAATAAGGGGAGCGATTGACTTAGCGCAATTAATTTCTAAAACTGAAAACATCAATAGCTCTAAAAATTGGGTTAACACCGCAGTTATGGCTTTATATAACAAGATTGAGCTCGAGGATGGTATTACTATCTCAAAAGAGGAAATAATCGCTGATATCGTGTTATCGGTTCTAAATAAATCGGATTTTCAATAATCGATGATTTCTCTACGGAGAATTCCGAGGAGATTGAGAAGAAAAGACTTCATGTAAGACTTACAGAAAGGATTCCAGATGAAAAAATTCTTAGATATGAAATAATTCGAAAAAAAAAGAAAAAACCAGATTATTATCAACATTTAGCAAATACTTTAGATTATAAGCAGATTAAAGAATTAACCTACTTATCTATTCAACATAAAAACCTCGAAGCAATATTAGGGCTACTCAAATCAAATGTGTATGCTGCAACCAACGCTTTAGATTGCGATGAAGGAGTTAAATTCTTTTCAGAAAAAGCTAAAAATTCGGAAATCTCAATGGCGGAAGTTTACTTCTTTATACGGCGACCAATTTCAGAAAAATATAAGCAGGTTTTTAGACGACTAGCAAGGCAGAGTATATTAAAGACCTCGTTAAAAATAACAAGTAAAGGAATTAGAGGAAATTTTAAAAAAGTTACTCCTTTTTATCAGATAGGGACTCCAGAGTTTGACCTAGACGAAACTATTCAACATAATCCATTAAACATCTATAAGAATATTCTTACTTACAAAAATATATTCGGAATACAAAGAAAAAAGCAAAAGAGAAAAATTGTAATGATTTTAGATACAAGTGGAAGTATGTATGGGAAGCTTCTACTTAATGCGGCTCTTACTACATCCGTGTTAGCTTATAATATGGAAAAAGAAAGCTATGGGATCGTTCTTTTCAATTCCACAGCTATGGTTCTTAAAAAAATAGATGAGAAGAAGTCGGTTATAACAATCATAGATGAAATTCTTGATTCGGAGGCAGTTGGTTTTACCAATATTAATATTGGTTTAGAAAAAGGATTAAAAGAATTAAACAAGATTAAGGAAAAAACAAGACATAAATTTGGGATTTTAATCACCGATGGAAACTATAATCGAGGGGATAATCCCATTGATTTAGCGAAAAAATACCCTAAATTACATGTAATTGGAATACCCGCTGATAATGATCCTGAAAGAGGAATTGACACCTGTCGAGAGATAGCTCGAGCTGGACAGGGTAAATTTTTTGCCGTTAATGATTACAAAGAGATTCCTCGGGCATTGATAGAATTGTTATCTCAGGTTTAATAAAAAAATGGTCGTGCTTTAGCCGTAAAGGAATTTTTTTTTCCCTAATAATAGCTCTTAACTTTGAAATTATCCTTCCTTCAACAAGATGATAAAATTGCTACCCTGTGAATAATCCCCCACTACTCTATTTTCGACCCACAACTGCCCACCGTAGCTATTGATTATGGTTTTCACTAACGACAATCCTATACCCATTCCACCTGTGCTCCTGTCATTTTTATAATTCCGTTCAAAAATGGGATTTTTTCTACCGTCGATTATCCCTAAACCATTATCTTTAAATTCGATCTTTACGAAATTTTTGTCTTCCTGATAAACTTTAGATAAATTTATCCATAATCTTATTTTTTCGCTGTCGTTATGAATAACTCCGTTTATTAACAGGTTTTCAAAAGCATCGATTAGAAGTACACCTCCCACAACATTGGTAATTTCTTGAAATGTATTAAAACTTATTTCTATTTCCCTTTCATGAAATCTTGAGCGAAATCCTTCAATTACCTTATCGAGTACCTTTTTTGCATCTATAGATTTTACAAGCATTTCTCCTTCTTCTATCTCTGAGAGTTTCCGTACATTTGAAACCAGAGATGCTCCTCTCTCTAATTGTTGCTTGATTATCTCTATCATTTTTCTTTCTTTCGATGATACATCATAATCATCTTTCCAAATTTTCATTAGTTGAACTGACGCATTAATGTTATTAAAAATATTGCTCACATCGTGCGCTAGCAAATCTTTGTAGAAATCTGCTTTACCATACGCTTTTCTATATCGTTCTTCAGATTCTTTTAATTCTTGTTCAGCTTTCTTACGTTTTGTGATATCAATCGCAGCCCCTTCAACACGATTTTCTTTTTCAAACATTCGAGCTGAAATACTCAACCAAATAGGAGTATCATCTCTTTTGGTAACCAGTATCTCATATCCCCTAACTTCTTTATTAGAACGAATTGCTTCTAAAATTTCAAAACGTTGGTGAGGATTAACATAATGTTCCGTGGCAATATAACTCGTTAAACACTCTTCTCGAGTGTTATACCCAAATAATTTAGCAAAAGTTTCATTGCATTCTAAAAATTTCCCATCACTTATGCTTGACCAGTATAATCCTACTTGTGCGTTATCAAAAAGAGATCTATATTTTTCTTCTGATTCTATTAGCTTTTGCTCTGCTTTCCTTAAATCAGTAATATTAGTCATTACGCCATTATAGCTTATTATCTCTCCTTTATAGTTTTTAATAGGAACACCATGATCTCTTATATAAATCTCTTTACCCGTATCTTTATGTTTTACTCTATAATTAAGTATAAATTCCTTCCCATGTTTTATGGCTTCTTCATATAATTTACTAGTTTCCTTATGATCATCGGGATGAATTGTTTTAAAAAAGAGTTTAGGATTTTTAAAATAGGTTTCAACAGGTATACCTGTCCAATCCTCCCATCTATTAGATAGAAATAAAGTAGTACTGGTTTCATCAGGTAATGATGAATATATTGTATCAGGCAAATTTTCAATGAGAGTTCGAAACTTCTCTTCAGATTCTTTTAATTCTTCTTCAGCTCGCTTGCGTTCGGTGATGTCTTTGAAAAAGCAGAATGATTGTTTAAAATTCCCGTTTTTATCGTATTCTACTCTTCCATCTACTAAAATAATTCTATGAATCCCATTCTTTTTTACTATTTCGTATTCTACATCATGAATTACACCAACTTCTTTAAATTGAGCGAATCTAGATTTTAATAGCTCTTTACTTTCGAGAATTAGAAACTCACAAAAACACATTCCTATTACTTCTTCTTTGTCATATCCAAAAAAGTCAAGCCACGCTTGATTTACATCTAAAATCTTAATATTTTCATCCAGAGATTGATAAGGGAGTGGAGCATACTCATAAAATAATTTGATTCTTTTTTCTAACTCTCTTAACTCTCGTTCTTTATCATTATTTTTCTCCAATACTTCAAACACCTTTGATAATTACTCTTTTAATGCTTTATTAATTAGATTTATTAGTTCATCAATTCTGAATGGTTTACTAAGAAATGCTGTAGCCCCCATTGAAATAGAATGTTCTTTTATCATAGTATCAGCACTAGCAAAGATGATTTTCGTGTTCCTATCAATCTTCAATATCTCGTTCATTGCGTCAAATCCATTCATTACGGGCATTCGGTGGTCCATAATAATTACTTTAGGCTTTTCTGATTGTATTCTATAATTGTCAACTGCTTCCTTACCATTGATAGAGAATTCCACTGAATAATCCCCTATTTCTGCTAATATTAACTTATAGAGTTTTAGCGTAGTACGGTCATCGTCAACAACCAGAATTTTAGCGATAATAGAACACCTTATTCAAAAATATAATATTAAACTTTATATTTATGTATATCACAAAAATAGCATTTAAAGGTCTAAATGAAAGATCAAAGGATATTATAAGTCTAGTCAAATTAAAAAAGATAAATGATATAAAAAAAAAAAATATTAACTATTGGCAATTTCTCTTCCAAATTCTATACATTTTTCTATACTTTCTTGATCAGGATTCCATAAAGCACGGATCCCATCATTGATTACAGAAAAACCGCTCTTATCTAAGTGTTCTTTTATTATTTTTATTGATTCACCACTCCATCCATAACATCCAAATGAAGCAGCTTTTTTATTTTTAAAACGCAAGCCCTTAATCATCTCTAAAATTTCGGCTATAGATGATAAAATTCCTCCTCCAATAGTTGGTGAACCTACAAGGATGGTCTTGGATTTGAAGACCTCTGTTATGACATCATTTTTATCGGAATTAGCTATATTATACAATTTAATATTGACATCTTTATCTGTCTCCACTATTCCTTTACTAATTGCTTCTGCCATTCTCTTGGTTCCATCCCACATTGTATCATACAATATTGTAATCTGATTCTCTTGATAAGCATCAGCCCAAGCTAAGTATTTTTCAACTATTTGAGTTGGATTATCTCTCCAAATAACCCCATGGCTTGTAGCAATAATATCGATTGGAAGATTAAGACTCAAAACTTCTTTAATTTTCTTATCGGCAAAAGAACTGAAAGGGGTGAGTATGTTAGCATAGTACTTAATACATTCCGAAAAAAGTTCGTTTTGATCAACGAGATCGTTATACATATATTCCGTTGCGTAATGTTGACCAAACGCATCGTTACTAAATAATATATTATCCTTGGTCATGTAGCATGCCATACTATCGGGCCAATGGAGCATTTTCATTTCAACAAAGACTAATTGCTTATCATTTCCCAGATCTAAGGTATCACCCGTTTTTACCGTTTGAAAATTCCAATCTTTATGATAATGGCCTTTTATCGATTTAACACCATTAGTTGTACAGTAAATTGGCGCGTTTGGTATCCTCTCCATTAACTCAGGAAGTGCCCCGCTATGATCAATTTCCGCATGATTAGCAATAACATAGTCAATCTTATCTAAGTCAATTTCTTTTGAGAGATTTTCAACAAATTCTTTTGAAAAAGGCTTCCATACTGTGTCAATAAGGGCAATTTTCTCTTCTTTAATTAGGTAAGAATTGTATGTGGAACCACGATGCGTGGAATACTCATTTCCATGGAATTTTCTGAGTTCCCAATCTGTTTTACCTACCCAATAAACATTATTTTTTATTTTAAAAGTCAATTTTCTCATCCAAATTTATTTTTATATTACGATAAGTAAAGAGGTTTTTGCTTTTATTTAAACAATTATTCAATAAATTAAAAGAAATCTTTGATAGAGATGATGTTAAATTTTCTTTCTTAAAAGATAATCTGCGAGATAAAGAGGTTCTGGTTGTTTGTGATCTTTGGTTGTTTTTAGCGCGATTTCTAATGCTACATCTAAAGTAATTTTATAGCCTACGCTAATGAACATAGGTTTCATAATATCCTTTAAACAAACAGCGTATCCTAGAAGTTCTTGATTTACTATCATCGAATTTTGTGGATCATCAGCCCAAATTGGTTTTTTATTGCCTTTTTTTCTTACTAATGTTTTCCATTCTGAAAACCCTATAAAAGGGTTTTTAGCCACACCAAAAGTAGGAATATTTAAAATTAATCCCAATTGGACGGCTTCTCCAAATCGTCTAGGATGAATTATGCCGTGAGCATCACACATAATTATATCTGGGGTTTCTGGAAGCTTTTCTATAGCCTTTACAAGTAAGTTACACTCTCTAAAACCTAAAAAACCAGGTTTATAAGGAAATGTAATAATCCCTTTCGCAAAACAATTATAATCCATTTTATTCAAGTGGAAGTTCCATAGAACGGCACATGCTTCTCCCCATTCTTCATGTCTCTCTTTATAATAAGAAACATCTACGCCTACTACCCAATTAATCTCTTTAATATCTGATGTATCTAGGGTTTTATGTTCTTGATGTTTTAATTTTTGACTATATTTCTCTTGTAGGCGTCCTGCTTCGTTTAATGTTAAATCTGTTTGAAGTAACTCATGTTGCATTGATAATCATTATATTTTTTCTTATATATAATATTATTAATACAATAGGAATTTGAAATAAAATGCTACATAACATCCCAGAACTCGTAAAAAAGAGAATGAACTATTTAGAAAAAATTGACGCGGAAGATAGGGTAGATGGGACTCCTCGAATGGAAAGACTACGTCAAATTCCTCCTGAAACGGGTAAATTCCTTTCAATCTTAGCTGCTGGTGCACCTAATGGAGAATTTTTAGAAATTGGGACTAGTGGAGGTTATTCTACTTTATGGATCGCACTTGCATGTATAGAAAGAGGTATCAAAATAAAAACATTTGAAATTTTAGAAGAAAAGATAAAACTTGCAAAAGAGACATTTCGAGAGAGCGAAATGGCAAATTATATTGAATTAGTAGAAGGGGATACCCGGGATTTTTTAAAAGAAGAAAAAAACATATCTTTTTGTTTTTTAGACGCTGAGAAAGAAGTCTATGATGATTGTTACAATTTAATCATCCCAAATATGGTAAAAGGAGGCTTGTTAGTAGCCGATAATGCAATTAATCACTATGAGACATTAAAGCCTATGATAAATAAAGTATTATCTGACGAGCGTGTAGATGCTATGATTGTACCTATTGGAAAAGGTGAATTATTATGCAGAAAAATTTGATTACTCCATTTTAGAGAAAGAGACATCTAATATTTTATATGTTAAACCTCGATTTCTTCAATCTTTCCTATTTAATCATTATTATCAATTTGTGTAGAAATTTTGAAAAAAATTAATCTCCAGTAGGTATAATAGTTTTTTTTTCTATCAATAAAACAGATGTGCGAGTCGGAGCTCTTGTACGGTGTTTTATCCCCATTGGTACTGTAAAGCCTTGATTGGGCTTTAACCCTACTGTTTTATCTTCTAAATCTATTAAAAGCTCTCCTTCAATAACGAAAAAGAATTCGTCTTCCTTTTCGTGTTTATGCCAGTGAAATTCTCCCTCGATAACGGCAAGCCTTACAACAGAATCGTTAACATTACATAAAGATAAGTTTTGCCATTTTTTTGAACAGTTTTCTACTAAAGTTGAGACGTCAATAATCTCTAAGGGTTTAAATTTAACCTCAAGATCAATCGAATATTTATTATAATCACTCATTATTAATCATCATTTTTTCGATGTAAAAATATGTAACCTATACCCTCGATATGGATTATCCTTTAATTAATTTTAATATCAATCGAACACTAGATTTTATCAAGAAAAATCTTGAAGAAAGATTGGACTATTAAAGTTTCATATAGCGTTTTTGTTTTAAAAGTATAACTATGAAAAAAATATGGATAATTCATAATTCTCTACACGGAAATTCTGAGCAGATTTCAAGAAAAATTGCTGAGGATTTAAAAAATAGTTATGATGTAAGTCTCGATAGTATTAAAAATATTAACCCTGAAGATATCGCCAAAGATGACCCTTATGGTTTGATCGTAGGTGTTCGAATCCTTGCCTTTAGGTCAGATAATGAAATAAGATCGTTTATCAGCAATTTAGATAAGGTTACAAATAAGCCAATTTCAAAAGTCGCCTATTTCTCAACCCATGCTTTGGGTTGGAAAAAATTCTTCATAAAAGGAATGAAGAAGACACTTGAAAAAGCTGAATGTGTTGAAGAAATCTGTCCTGAATTTCTGGAAGTAAAAATGAAAGGGGCAGAAGGACCAGCTGTAGAGGGTGCTGATGCAAAAATTGGAGAATTTATTTCTACATTAAAAAATTTTATAAATTAAATTATACATCTCGGTTTAACATTTTTTATCCTAAAATATTTTTTAGGACTATGGCTCCCAGAGCATCCCCCAATACGTAACATCTACATTTGGCAATTGACACTCCTTAATTAGCTTAAAACCAAATCTTCTATAATAATCAATATTCTGCTTATCTTGTGTATCTAGAAAACATTTCATATTTTCTTTTGAAAATTTATTAAGGATAGCATGCATCAATTCTGTACCAATCCCCTTTTTTTGATGCTCTGGGTCAACTCCCAACCATGTAAGATGATAATGTGGTTCTTCTATAAGTTCGGAATGAGTTTTTGCCATAAAATCCATGCTGATTTCTGCTTTATTCATAGCTTTCGCTCCTAGTTTATAAAAAGTTTTTAAAGCTCCATATTTAATCATTTGCCACATAGACATCTCATAATATTCAGAATCCACCCAAGTTATTACCCCTTCCATCTTAGGTGAAATTGCATAAGCTTCCCCATATTTAATCATATGTTTTATTGAGATTGTATAAAAGTAATGAGCTCTTGTTCGTCGGATTTTTTCATCAGGTTGTATTGCAACAGCTAATGACCAATTGAAAAATGCTCTTTCAAATAATTTTGATACGCAATCAACATCGGATTTAGATATTTTATAATACTCGCTTATGTCTTTTTGCAATGAATTCCCTTCAAGGTAATTTTATAATTTGTATTAACTTGGTAGTATTTAATTCTTTACACTATGGTCAAAAGTTATCTTAATTATCTCATATTAGATGTTGCGTCTTTAATATAAATATTAAAAATTTATACTCGTCTACCTTTTTAATAATAAGTAGAATCTTTTCTAATAGAGATAATAATTTTTAAAGAGATACAAGATTGGTTCGACCCCCAACTGAAAAAAACATCTGCTTGCACTGTAAAGGAGCGAGATTATTATGTGGTAAGAAAACTTGCCCAATCTTATTAAAAAAATCTGTTTTGAAATCTCTTGTCCCATTTGAATTTGATAAAACTCTTCGAAATGTTGAACTTTTTGGACCTAGTCCTCCCGGATTTTTCGTTGGTCATTTCAATTATCCAAAAGTATACCTCGGTCCGTTGGTTCCCTTTCAAGAATTTGAAATAAACCTTAATGTCTCTGATTATCACATTTTAGATGCTCCCGAGTTGTGGTTCGGAAAGAGTTTAGTTGAAATTATTAGGTATAGGAGTAGTTTAGTGCGTAATAATTTTAAAATTGATGTTAATATTGGAAAAAAGAGTAGAAAAAACACGCCACCTTTGAAGGTTCAAAAATTATTGGAAACTTCACAAGAATTATCGATGGCAGCCCGTCCTGTAGATACTGAGACGAAGTTAGAAAAAATGAATCTCAGAATGATGATGGATAATCACGCGTTGCCGATGGGACCTTCTGGCATGACTGAGAAAATAATAATCACAGAAAATACAAAGATTCATCCAAAAGTAGAGTATTGTGTTTCAGATACAGACTTAAAGGCAACTGAGGCAGTTTCAAAGTATCTCTACTTTAAAGGTCAAGTTCCCGAATCAACAATTAAGAGAGTTTTTTCTGCTGGTTTATTAGGAGAAAAAACTAAACGAAGAATTGTACCAACACGATGGAGTATTACTGCAGTTGATGATATTATATCTAAAGCGCTTATTAAAGAAATTAAACAATTTCCAGAGATTGATGATTATCAAATATTTGAAAACACTTACCTTGACAATCATTTTAAAATTCTTCTCTTTCCCGGTAAATTTACATACGAGATGAACGAGGTTTGGGCTCCTAATACTCTATGGAATATTTCTCTCAATGGAGACACCCGTAGTTTAAAACCTCAAATAATGACTGATTTTGAATTTTATAACGGTAGAAAAAACTATGCGAGCAATATTACCGGTGCTTACTATGCTGCTCGAAAGGAGGTTTGCGAGTATTTATATAAAATCGGAAGACAAGCAAGAGTTCTAATTTTTCGAGAAGTACAAGGTGGGTATGTGGTTCCATTAGGTGTTTGGGTTATCAGAGAAACTGTTAAAAACGCGATGGAACTAGGTAACCCTCTAATTCTTGACAATTTCAACGACTCAACAAAAAAAATGGCGGAAGGATTCATGGTAAGCTACAAATATTGGAAACAGAGCAGTAAACTAATTAATTTCATTAAAAATCAGAGAACGATAGATAATTTCTTATAAATATACTTAGATTATGCGAAAGTTATTGAATGACACATAAAATTTCACATTAAAATAAAAAAAAAAGATTTAGAAATTAAATTAACCTTGTTCAAAATTTCATTTTCTTACGATATCTATAAGTTATGATAATTATCCCCAATATAGCAACCATGGAAACTAGGAAGATCGGATAACCGCTTACAAACCCGTCACCATCACCATCAGTAATTACCGCAGGAGGTATATATTCGATAGTTATTTGCTCTTGAGTAACTCCATACATGTTTTTCACTTGAATTGTAATCGTATAATTGCCAGCTGGAACCGAACCTAAATCCCAATCTAATAAACTTGTGGGAGCAGCCCAATCTGTCCACGTTGACCCGTTTAATATTCGGAATAAATAATCTGTGTCTGTCACTCCATCGTTGTTATTATCAGCGTCAGTTATTGTAGTTGCTATTTTAAAATCAGTCGAATTAATAGTCAAGATATCATCATCCGTCGAAAGGCTAAACACTGGAGGAAGTTGTGCTGGTTGCGAATATAAAGTTGCATTAGCTGAAAATGGCACATTATAAGACTCCATACTTTGGATAATTCCATCTGCAGTAAAATTTACATAGACATGAGCAGTATTGTCTGTTTCATTCCATAGCGCAACTGAATATGTATTTGGATACACAGATCTATGTTCAAAAGGACTACCTGTCATCATTGTAAATGTTGAATCAATATAATATAAAAAGCTGTCAAGTATATTTTCAGTAACTGTTCCAGTACTCTCATTAATAGGTGTAAACATCCCCCCCATCGCTAAATATGCCGTTCCATTCCAATACATCGCGTCGTCTGGAATACCCGGAACCCAAAATGGGTCATCATTAGTTATATTCCATGTGGCTATATTATAAGAAATTATAGTTCCATTCGTGAAGGTTCCATAGTAAGGAGGAAATTCATTCATGCCATTAAAAGTATTCCTTATGCCTGCGTCTCCAATTTCTACTATTGAGTGATTCTGAACCATTCCAAGGTAATTAATTTCGTGAATATACCACTCAGAGGGGTATATTGAAAATTCAGGAATTCTTTCTGTGTTAGCACCATCATATGACCATAGTGGAGGAGGAGGTATATATTCGATAGTTATTTGCTCTTGAGTTACTCCATACATATTTTTCACTTGCATTGTAATATTATAATTTCCAGCTGCAACCGCACCTAAATCCCAATCTAATAAACTTGTTGGAGTAGCCCAACTTGTCCACGTTGAACCGTTGTTTAAGATTCGGAATAAATAATCTGTATCTGTCACTCCATCATTGTTATTATCAGCGTCATTTATTGTAGTCTCTATTTTAAAATAAGGCGAATCAACAATAAATGCACCACCTTCCGCCGTAAAACTGAAATCTGGAGGAAGTTGTGCTGGTTGCGAATATAATGTTAGATTACCCACTGCTGGAATAAGATAAGTTTCAAAGTTAGTTATAATTCCGTCCTCTGTGTAATTTGCCTTAAAATAGGCATCATTAACAGTTGTATTCCAAAACGCCATAGAGTATATACTAGGAAAAACTTGTTTATGTTCAAGGTTCATGGATGACAACAAACCCTCGTAGAACAAAGATACATTGTTCAATATGGGCAACGAAACTATTCCATTAGTTTCAACAGGGATTATAAATGGAATATTTTGTGCACCAAATCCAACCGTTTCATTCCAATAGGCAACTAGCGTATCAGTCATTTGTATTGTCTTCTCTCCTGAAGTTATGTTCCAAATCCAAAAGTTACCCCAAACACAAGTACCATTTCCTATCATCAGAGGATCTGACATATTACCTTTTGCTATTTCAATTATGGCTAGAATTCCGGGAGGCATCCCTGTTACATTAATTACATACATTTCGGAGGGATACACTGAAAAATCTGGTATGTTTGTTGTATCCACACCATCATAAGTCGTTTCTTGTGCTTTGGTTATAGGAATTAAAAAGGGACAGATTAAAATTAGGCTAGTAATACCAATTAAAATATATTTGTTTAATTTTTTCATATCTTTTTACCATTGAATTTCTGTTTTTATCCAAAAAAGTATAACACATTTGTTATTTTAAAGAATCATATTTTATTATTTAAATATATCTTGAATTTCAATTAATTAAAATCTCGATGTATTTTAGCAGTTCATCCTCAATTGGATCACTCAGAACTGGTTAATTATGTATCGTGAAGAATGGGCATTAATTTCTTAAGTAATAGAGAGTAAAATTTATTATGATTATTGATATGCATGTTCATCCTTTATGTAAGGAAGTTAGCTGGGATGATCCCAAAAAAATCTGTAAAGCAATGTATGGATTAGATCCTCACAAAGAAAAATATATGTACAGGGCTTTTAGAGACTTGAAGGAAAATATCTCAATTGATAATTACATCGTTTTAATGGATAAATTTGGTATCGATAAATCAGTAATTGTGAGTTTTAATATCGAAACTGCTTATGGAATGACTCTTGTCACGAACGATGATATAGCTAATCTTGTAAAATTACACCCAAATAGGTTTATTGGTTTTGCAGGCATTGATCCTCCTGCCTTAGACGCTAAGGAGCAGTTAGATTACGCAGTTTCATCTTTAGGATTAAAGGGAGTTAAACTCGTACCACCAGCTCAGAAATTTGATATCTCAGATAAGAAATACGATCCCTTATGGCGAAAAATGGTTGATTATAACATTCCATTATGGTCTCATGGTGGGCATCAAGTGAGTACTGGAGGAGCAATTGCAAAATATGGTCATCCCTTATTAATCGATGAAATGGCAATGCGAAATGAAGATTTAACTATCATTATTGGGCACATGGGGATTCCTTGGTTTTGGGATACCTATTCTGTAGTTTTAAGACATCCAAATGTATATGTAGATATCTCTGCCCATCCAGATCTTTATGCTTATTTTCCTTGGGATGCTTATTCAAAATACAACCTTGAAAATAAAATATTCTTTGGATCTGATCATCCATTAGTTCATTGGAATAAAATCATACCTGCTGCACAAAATTTGCCTCTTTCAGAAGGATTTAAAAAAGCCATTATGTATAACAATGCTGCTAATCTCTTGGGTCTATAAAGATAAGTTAATTGGTTAAATTATCTAAGTGATTCTAATTTGATTTAATATAAATAGCATTTTATTTTATTAAATTTGATGAGAAGAAGTTGTAAAATACTGATAAAATCTATAATTATTATTTTTTTATCCTTTGCGGTATGGTCTTCTCTTACTTATTATTTACAGTTTAAACAAGTACATGAATGGTACTCTTACGAGTTAACCATTATTAGAGGAATATCGCTTGTCTTGCTAAATATTTACTTTTTTATTTTGGTATTTATTATCAAAATCGGCATCTTTAAAAGAATGTTCCTTATCCTTATTGTTTTAGGAATTATTGCATGGAATATTTCTCATTTACATACGATTCTTGATTTAAATTTGTTTTCAAACATGATTGAAGATTTTTTAGAAATAATATTGTTTATATCAACATCTATTGTCGCTCCTGGTTTACTACTTTTAATCATTTATTACATCAAGAAACTAACTTCAAGATTCGAAGGAAAATTTATAGGCAAATACCATTTGCACGAGGGTTTTTTTGGTATGATTTTAGTCGGATTAGGTT